>PATB01000049.1 GCA_002712255.1 Alphaproteobacteria bacterium | reverse complement strand
TTGATGGTTCTAAATGGAGATGTGCCACTTATCAAAGCCCAAACTTTAAAAGATCTCATTAAATATCTACTAGGCGTAATCATGATATCGGAGTCACTGTAAACAATATCTTTTTCGGATTCAGGAACAAATAACTCCTTTTTAGTACTTTCAAATGAATCAATTAAGTTTGGATCTTTAACCCCAATTGGTAATATTTGGTTGGTAACCATATTGATTCTTGCTTTATTAAAAAAGTTATTGTTCATAATTTAGGGTATTATTAGTACTAGCTTTAATATATAAGTAATAATATTTATTACAATATTTAAGATTATATGGGTGCGGTGGCGGAGAGGCTACGCACCGGCCTGCAAAGCCGAGTACACCGGTTCGAATCCGGTCCGCACCTCCAAAAAATAAATGTTTTACCAAATATAAAAATTAAACTATTATAACTTTTAATTTTCCGGCGTAGCTCAGTTGGTAGAGCAAGCGACTGTTAATCGCTGGGTCACAGGTTCGAGTCCTGTCGCCGGAGCCATCTTAAAAAATTAGTCATTTTTTGGAGAAATAATTGGTAAAAATAAGTTTCGTTTGTCCTATATTTAACAAAGAGAAATATCTATCAGTTGTTCTAAATGCTTTAAAAAAACAAAAAGGTAATTTTAGAAAAGAGTATGTCTTTGTAAATGATGGATCTCAAGATAATTCTTTAGAGCGTCTTAGATCATTAACAAAAAATTGGAAAAATACAAAAATTATTAGTCAGATAAATAAAGGTCCAGCCAGCGCAACTCAAAGGGGAATAGATTCCTCCACTGGTGATTATATAAAGCTTTTAGGTGGTGACGATGTAATGTCAGAAAATTGTACAAATATCCTTTTGGAAGTCATTACAAAAAATAAGACTGTAGCTGTGTTTAGTAGATACCAATTAGTTAAAAATTTAAATAAAGTAAAGTTTGATCAACACCCACCATTAAATTTAAGAATACTAAAAAATCCACTAAAAAAAACGATTCTTTCAAACTACTCTGGAACCTCACCAAATCTTTATTGTAATAAAACAATAAAAAAATCTGGGGGTTGTAATTTGAAATTATTTATTGAGGATTTTTCATTAGTTTTGGGAATTGCTAAATATGGAAGTTTTAGTTTTATAGATAATGTAACTTCTTGTGGACCATCTGAAGATCCTAATAGAATAATGATGGGTCAGAAAACTCAATTAATCCACGATTTTAATGCCGCTTTATATTATTTTTTTATGAAAAATAATTCAGTTCCTAACCATATTAAAATGCTTGCATGTAAAAAAGTAATTGGTAGGACTGAAAAATGGGCAAGAAGATTAAAAAACCAATCAATTTTCAATAAAATGAATTTTCTCAAACTTAAGTTACTTTTTGGTAATAAAAATTATCAAAACCTTATTAAACAAGCATGTTTATTTTTTTATAGTGATTTTAATGATGAAAAAATTAGATATAAAATTGAATAGTTTACTCTCCTTGATTAATCAATAAGCCTTTATTTCTAGAGGACTTTATCATTTTTAAAAAAAATAATGCTGAAAAAATTAAATAGGCAGAATTTATTAAGACAATTCTATATAAATGTTCAAACTCTATTTGATTTTCAATTAATATTTTTCTCATTGACTCAAATACGTAAACGGGGGGGAAAATTTGAGCTATTTTTTGCATTATAAGTGGAAGTGATTCAAGTGGATAATAAACGCACGAAAAAGGCAACAATATAAAAATGATAGCCCAAGCTAATTCTTCAAATGAATGACCATATCTTAAAACTAATCCTGAAACAATAAACCCAATTGACCAGCCTATAGCAATTAGATTAAAAAAGAAAAATACTAAGTAAAAACCCAATTCAAATAAATGAAAATTAAAAAAGTAATTTGCAAGAAAAATTGCAGGAGTCAAACCAATTAAAGTTCTAAGCATGCTAATAATTATTAAACTTAATACTAATTCATATTCTCTTAATGGTGTGATAAATAGATTAGTAAGATTTCTGGACCATATCTCCTCAAGAAAAGACATCGTTAGGCCCAATTGCCCTCTAAACAAAACATCCCATAATACAACAGCTGATAAAATTATACTTAAAACTCCAACGTAGGGTGAAGAGTTGTTTTCAATTAAAAAATTACTAAAGAATCCCCAAAAAAGAATTTGAACAGAAGGCCAATAAAATATACTTAATAACCTGGGAAAAGACCCAAAAGAAATTGTTTTATATCTAATTATTAAAGCGAAGATTCTACCTAACATTACCCTTTACCTAAAAAAAAATCTTGTAATGATGAATAATTGTTGAATTTAAGTAAATCTTTCAAATTACCATTTGAAGCAATCGTTCCAAATTTTAAAAGTATTATCTGTGAACAAATAGATTGAATTTCTTCTAAATTATGTGAAGTAATTAATATAGATGATGAATTTTTTTTTTGATATTTAATTAAAAACTCTCTAATAAAAATTGAGGTTTCTGGGTCCAGAGATGCTGTTGGTTCATCTAACAGAAGAAGTTTTGGACTATTTAATAATGCTTTGCATAGATTAACTTTTGTTTTTTGTCCAGCAGAGAGTGATCCGTAATTTTTTCCCATTAAATCGTTCATTTTTAACTGACAAACTAAATCTTCAATAGTATCTTTAATTTTTTTAATTCCATATAATCTTGAATAAAAAAATAAGTTTTGCTCTACGGTCATTTTTTTTGGAAGATCAACATAAGGGCTTTGAAAGTTTATATTTTTTAGAATCTCATTTTTGTAGTTATTTAAATTTTTTCCAAAAATTTCTATTTCTCCAGAAGACTGGGATATTAGACCCATTAACATACCCAACAAAGTAGTCTTACCTGCACCGTTTTTTCCTAAAATTCCTACAATAGAATTTTCAGTAACATTAAATGAAATATTATTAATTATTTTTTTTTCATCAAAAAATTTTATTAGATTTGAAACTTTTATTACTAAATTATTCACTGGCTAAAATTTTATTTAAATTTAATTTCTTTAACAATTTATATTTTCCTATATATCATTATCAGATAAAAATTTTACAATTAAAAAAAATGATAAAACTTAAATTATAGTTAGATGAAATTTCACAAAGTAAAAGCGAACTTTAATGATTGTATAGGTAAAACACCATTAGTTAAACTTAAAATTGCATCTCAAATTTCAGGATGTAATATTTATGGAAAATGTGAATTTCTTAACCCTGGTGGTTCTGTTAAAGATCGACCTGCATTACAAATTGTTAAAGATGCACTAAAACAAAAACTAATTAGTAAAGGCGGTACAATAGTTGAGGGTACTGCTGGAAATACCGGAATTGGTCTTTGTCTTGTTGGAAATGCTTTGGGAATGAAGTCAGAGATTGTTATGCCAAGAACTCAAAGTGAAGAAAAAAAAAAGATGTTGAAAATATGCGGGGCTTCACTCCATTTGGTTGATGCCGTACCATATAAAAATCCCAAAAATTATGTTAGATATTCTGAAACTCTTGCAAATAAAATTAAAAATGAAAATGGAGTTTTATGGGCTAATCAATTTGATAATTTATCAAATAAAAAAGCACACTACCTGACAACTGGACCAGAAATTTGGGAGCAGTTGTCTGGTAAGGTTGATGCGTTTATTTGTTCTGTAGGCACTGGTGGGACTTTGGCCGGAACAAGTGATTTTCTGAGGGAAAAAAATAAAGATGTAAAAATTGGGTTAGCAGATCCATATGGCTCAGCAATTCATAATTATTACAAAAAAGGTATTCTTGAGGCTGAAGGTAATTCCATTACAGAGGGTATAGGACAAGGAAGAATAACTAAAAATTTGGAAAATACACAAGTAGACGAAAGTTTTCAAATCTCTGATACTGAGGCTTTAAATATAGTTTATGAAATGATACTAAAAGAAGGTCTTATTTTAGGAGGGTCATCTGGAATAAATATTGTCGGTGCTATTAAATTAGGCAAATTAATGGGAAAAAATAAAAATATAGTAACAATTCTTTGTGATTATGGAACAAAATACGAGAGTAAAATCTTTAATAAAAAATTCCTGTTAGATAAGAAATTACCAATACCATTTTGGTTATGACAAAAAATATAATAAGCTCAAAAGAGTTAAAAAAAATATTAAATATTAAGAATTTAAAAATATTAGATTCAAGATGGTATTTGAATTTTCCTAAAAAAGGCTTTCATGAATTCAAAAGCTCTCACATACCAAATGCGTCTTTTTTTGATATAGAAAAAAATTCAGATAAAAAAATTGACCTGCCACATATGATGCCTCAAAAAATAAATTTTGAAAAATATGTTAATGAAAATGGAATTTCAAAAAAAAATTTAATTATAATTTATGATCAAGTTGGATTTTTTTGTTCAACAAGAGTTTGGTTTATGTTCAAATATTTTGGATTCGAAAATACTAAAATATTAGAAGAAGGTTATGAAGGCTGGATTAAAAAAAACTATCCAACATCTAGCTTAGATACAAAACCTAAAAAAATTAAAAGTAAAATAATTGAAAATAAAAAGTTTATTATTACAAAAAAAGAAATTGTTAAAAATTTAAAAAAAAAGAATTTGATTATATTTGATGCTAGATCAAAAAAACGTTTTCTGGGAATTGAAAAAGAACCAAGAGCTAATTTACAATCAGGCAATATTATTGGAAGTATAAATATACCTTATAAAGATTTATCCAAAAATGGAAAATTTCTTAAAAAAAAAGAATTAAAAAAAATATTTGATAAAAATAGTTATTTTGGTAATAAAAAAATTGTTTGTACTTGTGGTTCAGGGATTACAGCATGCAATATATTTTTTGCACTAGAGATTCTTGGTTTTAACAATTTAACATTGTACGATGGTTCGTGGGCTGAATGGGGAAAAAAATCAAAACAAATTTAATTCATTTTGGATCAGATCCAAAAAAACATCACGGTTCTATAAACAGTCCCGTATATAAAAATTCAACATTAATTTTTGAAAATTATAAAGCCTATCTTAATGCCAAAAAACAAAAGTTTAATGAACCTTACTACGGAAGGATAAGTACTTACACAACAAGAAGTTTTGAAAAAATAATTAGTGGTCTTTATAAGTCAAAATTTACTATTTTAACAAGCTCAGGGCTTTCAGCAATAACACTTACATTAAAGAGTTTTCTTCAAAAAAATGACGAAATTTTAATAACTGAAAATTGTTATGAACCAGTTTTTAATTTTGCAAAGTACGAGTTATCCAAAGCAGGAATAAAAGTTCATTATTACCCAAATAACTTTAAAAATTTAAACAAGATTATTAATAAAAATACTAGATTAATTTACGTTGAGTCACCTAGTTCATTAAATTTTAATGTAGAAGATTTGAATTTAATTTCCAAATTTGCAAAAAAAAACAAAATTATTACTGTAATAGATAACACTTGGTCTACTTTTATAGGTTGTAATCCCATTAAACATGGATTTGACATTGTTATTGAATCAGGAACAAAATACTTGTCGGGACACTCTGATAATTTTTTAGGAATCATAACAACTAAATCAAAAAATTTTTATAATCAAATTAAAAAAACCACTGTTAGATATGGTGATTTTGTATCTTCTGAAAGTTGTTTTTCTGCATTAAAAGGATTAAAAACATTAGGAATTAGAATGGACAACCATAGTAGGAATGCGTCTGAAATATTTAAATTTTTAGAGGCTCAAACAATAGTTAATAATATAAAATATCTTCCTGATAAAAAAAATAAAAATCATAAATTATGGAAAAAATATCATTCAATTAACAATGGTTTAATTACTTTTGCGATTAAAAAAAAAGGTAAAATTGAAAAATTTATAGACAATTTAAAATTTTTCAAAATAGGATTTAGTTGGGGTGGATACGAAAGTTTAATTTTACCCTTAAAAAATCTAAATCCAACAAAAAAAATAACGACAAATAACAAATATTGGTTTAGAATTCATGTAGGTTTAGAAGATGTTAATGATCTTAAAAATGATCTTAAAAAGGCAATGGATATTTATGAAAGACAATGATAAATTTTTGATATTTAAACCAGCAAAATCATCAATGCAATCTGGACTAAGTAATACTAATAAATGGTGTCTTTCTAATTGTGAAATAAATGAATCCTACATAAGTAGCAAATTTTGTTGGAATGGGAGTTCAAATCCAGAAAAGAGAGTAAAACTTTTTTTTAAAACTCTTGATGAAGCAAAAAAATTTGCATCAAAAAGAAATTTTTTATTTGAGGTAATTCTTCCAGGAAAAAGAAAAATTTTAAAAAAAAATTATTCGCAAAACTTTATAAAAAAAAAAAATGTCTAGTCCTGATAAATTTTGTCCACTTTGGTTATATAAAATAATTATTTCTGTTACCGTATATGATTATATTGTCAGGGATGTAGCAATTTTTGTATCAACTAAAAAGTTTGAAAGCTTTTTTAATAAATATTATAAAGAATTAACCGTCGAAGAAATTGAAAATGGCGCGACTTTAATTATACAATTTCTTGGTGAGGTTAAAACAAAAGATCCCTTTTTACTTCTTAATCATTATACCTATTCCATTGTACAAGATATAAAATCAAGATTAGATAGTTTCTTTAAAAAAGATCCTTACGAAGGTGATTCAGAAAAAAATTATAACGGTGAAGTTGCTTTAAAAGACTTTAAAGTTTTTTCTTTCTCATGCCGGTCAGGTTTAACAAAAACCGCTCCTGCAGGTTGGGATATTTACAATGAAACAGAACTAGGAATTTTGAATAAAGCAATTGATAAGGAATTTTCAATTGATGATATGATAGATAGTGTGATGTAAAATGAAAATTATTATTCTATTTTTTACTCTTTTCTCTTTTACAATTATTGATTCAGCCTCTTTGAAATTAGACCCAGAGCTTCAAAACTCGATTAACAATTCATTTAGGTCAAAAAAACATGTAATCAGAGATAAATATAGAAATCCATTAGAAACATTGACATTTTTTGAAATTGATAAGAATAAGAAAGTCTTAGAAATTTCACCAGGGAGTGGATACTATTCTGAAATAATCTCTCATTACTTAAAAAGTACAGATAACTATTTTGTAACTGAATATAAGTTTCCTCCTGTTGAAGCAGTTAAAAAAGGACAAAAAAAATTTAAAGAATACTTTAAAACGAATTCACAAAATTTTGGTGAAGTAAACACATTATTATTTCTTAAAGACAATATTCTTGAACAAAGTATAAAAGAATTTGATTTGGTTTTGACTTTTCGAAATACACATAATTGGCTTCGCTCAAACACTGCTTTAAATGTTTATACATCAATCTATGATTCAATGAAGAAAGGTGCAATTTTAGGTATAGTTCAACATAGAGCAAACGAAAATATGGAGAAAAATTTTAATAATGGTTATGTTAAAGAATCTTTTCTGATTAATTTTATTGAAAAAATTGGGTTTAAATTTTTGGACAAGTCTGAAGTCAATTCAAACCCCAATGACACCAAAGATTATAAAAATGGAGTTTGGACATTACCACCCAGACTTGTTCTAGGTGAAAAAAATAAAAAAAAATATTTACGTATTGGTGAAAGTGATAGAATGACATTAAAATTCATTAAATTAAAGTGATACATTTTATAGTTGCAACTAGCTCTGAGGCAAAGACATTAATAGATTTTTACAAACTTAAAAAAAAAAAGACCATTTCTAATTATCTTATTTATAACAATGATATTGTATCATTGACAATCAGTGGGATCGGTAAAATAAATTCTGCAATGAGTATAACCCATACATTTTATGAATTTAATCAACAAAAAAATAATATATGGATTAACATTGGAATTGCAGGTCACAAAAAAGAAAAAATAGGATGTATTTTTTTAGTTGATAAAATAATTGATGACGAAACAAAAAAAAAAAAGTATCCATTTATAGTTGATAATTGTCAGATCAAACAAGAATCTTGTGTCACCTATAATAAGGAAAATTTTAATTATACCAATAATTTATCTGATATGGAGGCAAGTGGTTTTTTCTTTGGCTGTGAAAAATACTCAACCAAAGAATTTATTCATTCATTAAAGATTATTTCGGATAATGAAAAAGAAAAAATAAATTTTTTCGATAAAAACAACATTAATAATCTTATTAAAAAAAAAATCGAGATAATAGATATATTTAAAAGATCAATCTTTTCTATTTGGACAGAATTTTTTGAAAAAAATAACGTGATAGAAAATAAAATTGAAAGTGTTTTAGCTAATTATAAACTTTCATTTTCTGAAAAATTAGAATTTAAAAAATGGTTAGCAATATATTTAAATAGTACATATAACCAAGAAGATAATATTATAGATATAAAAAAAGACTTTCAAACAAACATAAAAAAAATTAAAGAAAAACTAAACGCATGAAATTTAATAATGTTTATGTTGAAAAAGAAATAATTAATTCTGTTAATACTAACAATATATTAGATAGAATTAAATATAATAAGATTATTATTTGTGAAAAATATTCAGAAGTATTCAATCCAAAAAATCAAAATTTTAGAATTCAAAAAAAAAATCCCAGTCTTATTCTTGCTCAAAAAAAAAAAAAAATTGTTTTTAAAACTCCTTCAGAATTTACAATTGGCTTTGAACAAAATTATTATTTTTCTCATATGCTAAATTGCGTTTACGACTGTAAGTATTGTTTTCTACAAGGAATGTTTAACTCAGCAAATTACCTAATATTTGTAAACTATGAAGATTTTTTTAATGAAATATCTAAAACAATAAAAAAGAATCACAATAAGAAAATATGTTTTTTTTCTGGTTATGATTGCGATAGCCTTGCATTAGAAAACATTACGAATTTTGCCTCAAATTTTATAAATTTTTTTAAAAATTATAATAATGCGTTTCTTGAAATTAGAACTAAAAGTATTAACATTAAACAACTAATTAATATTAAACCAATTAAAAATGTTATAGTTGCATATAGTATTAATCCTCAAAAAATAATAAAGGAATTTGAGCAAAAAACCCCTAATTTTGATAGTAGATTAAATTCACTAAAAAAAATTCAAGACAATGGTTGGAATATTGGGTTGAGATTTGACCCTATATTCATAACAGAAAAAAATAAAAAAGATTATTTTAAATTTCTTGAAAAGATTTTTACAAATTTGAAATGCTCGCTTATTCATTCAATTACAATTGGAAAATTTAGAATGTCAGAAAAATTTTTGAAAAAAATAATCAAAATTAGACCAGAAGATACATTAACGTTTAATTATTTGATGAAAAATACGAATAAGGAAAGGGAAATAATTCAATTATTTTATATGCAGGTTCAAAAATATATAGATAAAAAAAAGATTTTTTTTAATTAAAACTTTTTTTCTTTTACCTCAAATTTTTTACAATTGAAACTGAGAGAACTAATTTTTCCATCTGACTCCTTCTGAAAATTAAGAACAAGTTGACCACTGTACCGTCCAATAATTCCAGAAATATTACCATTCGAATTTGGAAATAATTCTATATCTGAAGCACTCCACGAAATATTTGATTCAGTTTTTTTTAAAACATCGGCATAAAAACTTAATCCTCCAAGATCAATTTTTTTGTTATCTGTGTTTATAATTAAAAAAACATCCTTTACATCAAGACTTCTTACATCAATGTAGTTATTTGTACAAATAAGGTTCAATTCAGTTGAAAAAATGATTTTAGGAATGGTTAAAAAAAATAAAAATAACCTTAGCATAAAATGATAATTTCAAAAAAAAAAAAAATGTCAATTTTATTTTTTTAATACTTTTTTTTTTTAAATTTTAATCAGTCAAAATTTCGTTAAAATTATTTATATTATTTTGTTTATAAATATTATTTTAAATAATAATTTGTTAATTTAATAAAGAATATGTGGAAAAAAAAAGTCTATATTAAAAACTTTCATCAACCATTTAAACTTAATAGGACAAAAGTTGACTTATATTTTGATTGCAAGAGATGTTTTTTTTTAGATCAAAAATATGGTATCAAGAGACCACATGGTACTCCGTTGGCTTTAAATAATAAGGTTGTCCAAAAACTAAAATCAGAATTAGAGATATGCAGAAAAGAAAAAAAAACTCATCCACAAGTGCTTGAGAAAAATTTAAATTTTATACCAATTAGCAACCATAACCTTGAAATATGGAAAAATCCATTCAAGGGAATTACATATCATCACAAAGGTTCAAATTTTTTACTTAATGGAACAATTGATGATATTTGGGTTAATAATACTACAAAAAAAAACTATTCTTTAATCATTAAAAGTTCCTCAAAACAAAATCAGTTGTCATATGAAGAAATTTGGAGTGGTTATTGGAGACAACTGTCATTTTACTCATATCTTTTAGAAAAAAATCACCTAGAAATGTCAAAAACTGGAGTAATTGTATTCATTAACACATTAAATGAAGAAAATAATTTTAGTAACAACTTTTCATTTAAGTTAAGTATTTTTGAAAAAATACTTGATTTTTCATGGATTGAATCAACTATTAAAAATATTTTTGAACTTCTTAATGGAGAAAAAATACCAGAAAAATCAAATTATTGTAAGTATTGTAATTATTATTTTAATATAAAAAATAGAATTAATGAATAACTCTGAAATAATTAAGCTTATAGAATCATCAAATTCAAGAATATTTAAAGAGAATATAATTCTTGAACAAATGAAATTGAAAAATGATATTTTTTTTAAAGGATTATCACTAGCATATAATAAACTTTTGACATTTGGTGTAAAACAATTACCAATTTCTGATAAAGATGGTCGAGGTTTTGACTGGAATGAATTTAGCCAATTAAGTGAAAAACTTATAAAAAGAGATCTTACTGGGCATGCGGCTAGAGACGAAATTATTAATCTCAAAAATAAATCCTTTAAAGATGAATGGAATTTTTTTTACAGAAGAATTCTTCAAAAAGATATGAGGTGCGGACTATCAGAAAGAACGGTAAACAATGTGGCAAAAAAAAATAGCTTTCACAATTACATAATACCAGTTTTTTCATGTCAATTAGCTCAAGATTGTGAACTTCATAAAAAAAAACTTAATGGTAAAAAAAGTCTGGAAGTTAAACTCGATGGTGTTAGGGCTGTAACAGTATTATATTCTTCAGGAAAAATTGATATGTTTAGTAGAAACGGAAAAGAACTAAATAATTTTGACCACATTAAGGAAGAAATTAAAAAAACAATAAATATTTCATCAATTAATCAAGAATTAGTTTTGGATGGAGAAATTGTAAGTGACAATTTTCAATCATTAATGAAACAAATTCACAGAAAAAACTCTGTACAGAATACAGATGCGCAACTATTTTTGTTTGACTTATTACCTCTTGAGGATTTTAAAAAAGGAATATATAGAAAATCTTATAATTTTAGAATCAATCAATTAAAAAAAATTTACCAAAAATTTTTGCAAAAAAGTTCCATTATTAACCTAATAGATTCAGTTAAGGTTGACCTAGATACAGCATCTGGCACAGAAAGTTTTAAAAATTTTAATAAAGACTCAATTATTAATGGATATGAAGGGATAATGATAAAAGATCCAGAATCATTTTATGAATGCAAAAGGTCCACAACATGGTTAAAGTCAAAACCCTTCATAGAAATTTCTTTAGAAGTAAAGGATTATGAAGAAGGAACTGGAAGAAATAAAGGAAAACTAGGTGCTATTATTGCTGAAGGTATGGATGAGGAAAAAAATTTTAAAACAAATGTTGGATCTGGTTTTACAGATTTACAAAGAGAAGAATTTTGGGAAGAAAAAGAAAGCCTTATAGGGCAAATTATTGAGATCAGAGCTGATTCTATCAGTAAAAGTCAAGATGGTAAAAATTGGAGTTTAAGATTCCCAAGATTTAAATCATTTAGAGGCTTTGAAAAAAAAGAAAAGTTGTAGTTTTAATTTCACTAACTTAAGATTTATTAATGAAAAATTATAAAATTATTGTTCTGGCTTTTTGTATAGTCATAAATTCTTGTGCTAATAAAGAAGATAATAAACTACTAGGTCAAATTTTAGGCTCTGCAGCTGGAGCTTATTTGGGTTCAAAATTTGGTTCAGGAGTTGGAAAAGATCTTTCAATAATTTTAGGTGGAGCCGTAGGATTTTTAGTAGGTAGTAAAATTGCTGAATTATTAGATAAAGATGAACAAAAAGATTTAAATAAAACAATTTCTGATTCTTTAAATAATAATAAAAATAATGAAGTTGAGGAATGGACTAGTAATAAAGATCAAAATACAAAAGCAGAGGTAATTCCATTAAATAAATATGATATTGAAGAAAAAACATGCAGAGACTTCAAAAAAATTGTGACAAAGAATGGAAAAACAATTGAAGAAGATTCAACTGCATGCAGGGATGAGAATGGAAATTGGAGGGTTATTTAATTGATAATTTAAGTGTTGAAAGAATAATAGGCAATAAAAACATTGATGAAATTATTGTCATTAAGAGGCTTATGAAGAGTAAAATACCCATTGACGAAGTACCTTGATGACTTGAAACAGCAAGAGTACTAAAAGAGCAGATAGTAGTCATTGCACTTAAAAAAATGGCTGAGGGTGTCTTACTATCAACTACTAAATCAATACTTTGAAGTTCAATATACCTTCTTAAATAATAAACTGGATATGAAACTCCTAAACTAAACAATAATGGCAGAGAAATCATATTTGCAAAGTTAAAGTTTATTTTGAGAATAATCATTAAAAAAATTGTTAATAAAGCACCTAAAAATAAACACGACAAAGTAATTAAAACAAATTTAACTTTTCTAAAAATAAAAAAAATAAAACCAGTTAAAAAAATTAAAGAAATTATCATAGCAAAGATAAAAGAATTAATAACCACATTACCAGCATAGTATTGTACCACAGGCATCCCAGTAGCATCTGGGTAAACACTTTGTACCTCTTGAACAAATTCTGATAAATTTTCTTTTTGACTAACGTCTTTTGAAGGAAAAATTTCAATTCTATATTTTTCACTATTAGATAAATATCTCTCTTTGTAAAAAAATGGTAAATTTTTAACTAGATTATCATTTTTTTTACCAAGATTTCTTAATACTGCTGTCATTTCATCAAATTTAAGAAAATAATTTTGTTGAAGTTTTTTATATTCTTCTACAGTCAAGATATTTTCTTCAAGAAAATCTAACAGTAACAATGATTCGCTCGACAAATTAGCGTTATCAATTTTAGAAACTTTTTTTAATAGCCTTTTAAAATCATTTAAATCTTCAAAACTTGAATAGAATGATTCATCTATTTGTGAAGAAATTAAGAACTTAAAATAATCTAATTCATCATTATTGTAGTCATCAACTAAATTTTTGTAGGAAAAAATTGATTTTACTGATTTTTTACTCAAAATATCTTTAAAGTTATCTTGACTGTTAAAATCTTTTTTATTTAATACTACAGAAATTATGTAATCTGAAGTTGGGTTTTTTTCTATTAATTGCTTTGCTAGAACTACTGATTTTAAACTGTCATCTTTCAAATTAAGGGCATCTGAATCAAAATTTATTTTATTTAAATTAATAAAAGTGAAAACTAATACAAATAATATAAACAAAAAAATTATTTTTTTTTGTTTATATAATAAAGAAAAACAAGATTTATATAAATTGACTTTTTTATTTTTAATTTTTTTTAAATAACAATCAAAAATAATTATTAATGAAGAAAAAAAAAGTAGATTTGTCAATAAACCTACTATCAAACCAAGAAAAGATATAATTCCTAACTCTGAGAGACCACTATAGTTTGTCGGAATAAAAGAAATAAAACCTACCATAGATGGGACGGAGGCTATTAATAATGTGTTTGAAATACTTTTAACTTTAAGAATTACATGATTTTTTTCTAACTTATTTTTATTTTCTAAAATTCTTGAATAAATCTGAATTCCATAATCAACAGATAGTCCAATAAAAAGTACTGCAAAAGCAACAGAAATTAGATTTAGTTGTCCTACAATAATAGTAGTTAAACCTAATGTTATGGTTAAGCCAATGATTATTGATATAATTAAGAAAAAAATTGCTTTTAAATTTTTAAATGCAATCCATAGGATTACTGTGACAAAAAAAAGGCTCAAGAAACCAGCTTTAGAAGCACCATTTGCAACTGACGATATTTCTTCATAATCAATGACAAGTCCACCAGTATAATTTATACTTACAGAAGAAAATTTATTTGATAAAGAATCTAAATAGTTATAAAAATTTGAAAATCCAGAATCTTCAAGTTTGTCCTTTTTTATTCCTACTATAATAAACAAATCACTACTATTCCTATTAATAATCTCAGACCAATCCACTAATTCATTTTCATAGGAAGAATTTTTAAAACTTTTAAGAATTTTAACTAAATTGACGATTTCATTTTCATCTAAATTTTCCTTCATTAGCATTAATGATAGCAAATTGTTAAATCCTTCAAGTCTTGGGTTATTGCTAATTTCAGAAATAAATGGCTGATTCTTGTAAAGTGTCGATATTAATTCCTTTTTTTGATTATCATTTAGAAATACAAAAAAATTATTTTTAAAAACTTCATCTAACGATGGAGAATAATAGAAGCTTAAATCGTCTCTCTTTTTTAAATCCTCAATAATTAATTTTGAATTTTTTTTTACTGCATTTTTCTGGCCTGATATTTTAACAAGAATGTTGTTATCTAAAATTTCAAAATCTTTTTTTAATTTATCTTGATCAATTTTAAATTTTAATTTTTTGTTAATAAGGTCGTCAGTTGAAGTATTAACTTGTAAAAAATTAAACACCAAAAAAATTGAAATGACACTTAATGATAAGAAAAAGATTACGATTGTTTTTGGGTACTGGAGTAAATTCTGTAAAATTTTATTCATTGTACTTAAAAAATATCAAATATTTTTTTTTTTGTTGGAAAAAAATAAACTTTTTAGTACTTAATTACAATGGATTATGTAGTTGATCAAATAATTGAACAAGTTTCTGAAAGTGGTTATGCACCAAAAAGGTTCAGAATTGTTCGTTTAAAAACTATCTTTGGGAATGTTCATGCTGTAATTACCGATATTAAAGATGAACAATCAGAAATGTTAGTTGCATTATCTGTTCTAGAGGATAAAAATAAATATAAAATAATAAAATAGAGGTATTAAATGTTTTTATTTAGAAATTTTGTTATATTCACTTTCTTACTTTTACTATCAACAACGCTTGAAGCTCATGGACCATCTCGGCAAAAAGTATCGGAAAAGATTCAAATTAATGCTGAGACCAAGAATGTTTGGGAGATAGTAAAAAATTTTAAAGATTTTAAATGGAATAAAGAAATAGTTAGTTGTTCAGGTAATGAGAGCACAGTCGGTTCTGAAAGATTGATTGAGTTTTCTAATGGTAGCAAAGTTAAACAAAAACTTGAAAAGCTTGATGATGATAAAATGATGATTGGATGGAGAATTATTGAAACAGATAATAGAATGTTGCCAGTGAATAGTTATGCCGCAAAAGTATTTGTTAAAAAAAATAATGACAAAACAATAATTAATTATAAAGCCGGTTTTTACAGAGGTTTCATGGGTAATGACCCACCAGAAGAATTAAATGATGAAAACTCCAAAAAAAAAGTACAGGAATTTATTAAAAAATCTCTTGAAGGTCTAAAAGAAATTGCTGAGAAGAATTAATATTCATCTTAGTTTCTTATTTACTATTTTTTCATATTTTTATGTATTTGCAAAAACAGATATAGCGATCATCACAAATCAGGAAGCAGATACAGTTGATATAATTGATTTAAAAAAAAGAATTAAAATATCTGAAATCCAAGTTGGAAAGAAACCAGCTGGGATTTTCGTTGATAAATTAAATAAAATTTTTTTTACATCTAACCCTGGAACTAATAATATTTCAATTTACAATCTAGAAAATCAAGAACATAAATTTTTAAAAAGTGGGAAAAGTCCAATGGGAATCCAATTGGATTCAAAAAAAAACTTTTTATTTGTTAGT
The DNA here is from genome assembly GCA_002712255.1 of Alphaproteobacteria bacterium. Taxonomy (GTDB): domain Bacteria; phylum Pseudomonadota; class Alphaproteobacteria; order Methylaequorales; family Methylaequoraceae; genus MED-G10. The sequence goes on along the minus strand of PATB01000049.1, from coordinate 459 downwards.
AATTGGTTTGAAAATAAAGTTTCAGTTATAGATATAAATAAAAATGAAATTGTATCAGAAATTGAAGTTGGAAATTCTCCTGCGGGAATTTTTTTATCAGATAATGAAAAGTTGTTTGTCGCAATAAAAGAAGAGAATATCATTACTGTAATTGATACAATTAAAGAAACAAAAATTAAAAATATAAGAGTTGGAAAAGCACCCTATGGTGTTTTCTCAGATAATAAGACAAATTTTTTATTTGTTACAAATGTTCAATCTAATACTGTAACGATAATAGACAAAAAATCACTTAAAGTTATTGCAAATATCAAAGTTGGAAGTTGGCCATATCAAGTAGCGTTTGAAAAAAGAAAAAAATTATTATTTGTTACTAACCAAAGAGATAATAGTATCTCTATTATAGATACCAAAAAATTTAATGTAATTAAAACTCTCAGAGAAGTTTGCGAATATCCA
>PATB01000048.1 GCA_002712255.1 Alphaproteobacteria bacterium | reverse complement strand
TTTAGAGAGAGATCTGAAAACCCTAATTTTTGGACAAGATGATGCGGTTAAAATTGTTTCATCTGCAATAAAGATGTCAAAAGCCGGTTTAAGAAATAAGGAAAAAACAATTGGTTCATTCCTATTTTCAGGTCCGACTGGAGTTGGGAAAACTGAGCTAGCTAAACAGTTAGCAAATATAATGAAAATAAATTTTGTAAGATTTGATATGTCAGAATATATGGAAAGACATAGTGTATCAAAACTGATTGGTGCTCCACCTGGATATGTAGGATTTGACCAAGGAGGATTATTAACGGATGCAGTTGATAAAAACCCATTTTCGGTGATCCTTTTGGATGAGATTGAGAAAGCTCATCCAGATTTGTTTAATATTCTTTTGCAAGTAATGGATTACGGAAGATTAACTGATCATCTTGGTAAAAATATTGATTTTACTAATGTTATTTTAATAATGACAAGTAACATAGGTGCAAGTGAGATTATAAAAGAAAAAGTTGGATTCTTAGGTAATTTTTCTGAAACTGACAATAAAAATGCAATTAATAAATTTTTTAGTCCTGAATTTAGAAACAGATTAGACGCTGTAGTAAATTTTAAAATGTTGAATGAAAGAAACTCTATGAAAGTTGTAGATAAATTTTTAATGGAGCTTGAGTCTTTACTTATAGACAAAGATTTGAGTCTAAATGTATCAAAACTCGCAAAACAAAAAATTTTAGAATTTGGATTTGATATTTTAAACGGAGCTAGGCCTATGGGAAGAATAATTGAAGAAAAAATAAAAATTCCATTATCAGAGTTCATTTTAAAGTCAAAAAAGGCTGATGGTGAAATAAAAGTTTGCTTTAATAAGAAAAAAGATAGGTTTGAAATTAATATTGAATCCAAAAATAAAAAAAAAGTAAGCCTTAGTTCTTAAAAGGTGAATACGATTTTAAAAAATTAACAGTTTCAATTATCTTTTTTCTTTCATCCAGTAAGTAACTTGAGATGGCATCAATTAAATCTGGGCAGTTAAACCAATGATTACTGTAAGTTAATTCAGGCAAATAACCTCTAGCAATTTTGTGTTCACCTTGTGCTCCAGCTTCAACCTTATGAATTTTATTTCTAATCGCAAATTCAATGGCTTGATAATAACAAAGTTCAAAATGTAAAAAAGGAATCTTTTTTAAAGCTCCCCAATATCTTCCATAAAGTGTGTTCTTACCTCTAAAATGTAGTGAACATCCTAAAAAACCTGATTTATCAAAAGCTTGTATTAAAATCATTTTTGTTTTGTATTTTGATTCAAATAATTCTTTAAAAAATTCAAAGTTAAGATAATGAATTGACCATTTTTTTTTAATTGTATTACTGTAGCATTCATAAAACAAATCAATATCTTCCAAATTAATATCACTAGATTCTTTAACGATGAAATTAATATTTTGAGTTTTAAAAAATTCTCTTTCTTTAACAATATTTTTTCTTTTTTTTCTTTTAAGAGATAAAAGAAAACACTCAAAAGTTTTATATGCTTTATTATACCAATAATATTGAATTCCTAACCTTTGAAAAAAATTATACTTTTTTAGCTCGTTAGAAATATTCTTTTCTATAAAGTTTATATGAAATGACGGAATTTTTTTTTTTATAAGTAATTCTATAATTAATTTAGATAAAATAGCTGAATCAATTTTTTTACTACAATAAATAAAATTTTCTCTTTTCACTGGTGTGAAAGGGGTTGCTGACAAATATTTAGGAAAATACTTAATGCCAAGTTGATTATATGCATTAATAAAAACGTGGTCAAAAACGTATTCACCATTTGAATTGAATTTTTTAAAATTTGGAATAACTCCAATCAAGTCTTTTTGATTTTTTATAACTATATGTTCTGGTACCCAACCTGTTTCAGCAGTGGTACATTTTGAGTTTTCTAGTTGTTTATAAAAGTCGTAATCTATGAAAGGTGAGTTGTCATTTAAATTTACATTACAGAATGCCTTTATCTCCTCAATTGATGAAACGGTACTTATTTTCACTATTTTATTAAGGAAAAAACACCGTCAATTTCAACTGGCGAATTTTTTGGTAATGAGTTGACGCCTATAACACTTCTTGAATGACTTCCATTTTCAACTCCTAATATTTCAATTATAATATCTGATGCAGTATTAAATAAAAGTGAGTGTTCATCAAAATTATTTATGCAATTCAAATAACCTTTAAGGTTGATACATTTTGTATTTTTTACATTTTTGTATTCATCTATTGCATCACTTAAAGTCCATAATAAGTTATACGTTGCTATTTCCAATGATTTTTTTGTTTCTACGATACTTATATTTTTTCCAACTTTACCTGTATGCAAAAGAGTTTTTTCTTTTATTGGAAGTTGGCCAGAGATAAAAACTAAATTTTTAGTTATCACATAAGGTCTGTAATTTGCTAAACTGGTTTGTTTTGAATTCTTAAAAACATTAAGAGTATTCAACTTTTCAGACAAAAAGTTACTCATCAAATTTATGAAGACATGTTAGACATTTAATTTGATCTTCTTCTTTATAAATTGTAAAATTACCGCATCTATCACAGGGATCTCCTTCAAATTTTTTGATATTTTTAATTTTTTCTGTTTCCTCTCTGCTATTTTGATTTGAAATAAGAGTAAGGTTACCATCAAAATTCTTTTTTCTAATGTATCCTTTGCTGGTAAAATTTTTAAGAACAGTTTCTGCATGTTTTTTTTTATTATCAACGTCATCATTTTGAGGAAGTAATTCTGTTGTTTGGTTTGTGCTTTGATTACTTAAATCATCTCTTCCAAGATATGAAATAGCTAGTTCTTTAAAAATATAATCAAGGATTGAGGTTGTGAATTTAATTTCTGTATTACCTTTAACTTCACCGCTCGGCTCAAACTTAGTAAATGTAAATGCTTCAACAAACTCCTCAAGAGGAACTCCATATTGCAGACCAATTGAAACAGCAATAGCGAAATTATTCATAAGACTTCTAAATGCCGCTCCCTCTTTATGCATATCAATGAAAATTTCTCCAATACTTCCGTCCATATATTCACCAGTTCGTAGATAAACTTTATGATTATTAATTGACGCTTTTTGAGTATAACCTTTTCTTCTGTCTGGAAGCTTATTTCTACTTCTTTCATCTGTTAAAATATTTAACTTTTTTTCATTAAATTTTTTTTCCAGATTTACTAGGAGATTTTTAATTATAAGCTCGTAATTCTTAAAATTTTTATTTTCTGGATTATCCAACTCTTCTTTTTGTTTTTTTAAATAAGATGTTACAAACTTTTTTATTTCTTTGAAATTATTCATAATTGAGATAATAATAATTATATATTAATATAATGAAATTATCTTATAATTCTATTTTTTTTAAAATTTATTGTTTTTTCTTTGCAAGAAAAGTTGGTGAAGATAAGTATGGAAACAAGTATTATACAAAGAAAAATTCCAGTCCTAAGAATAATTATAGACAAAGAAGATTTGTTATTTACAAAGGAATTGTAGAGGCAAGCAAGGTACCACAAGAATGGAATGCATGGTTGCACCATGTAACTGATATCCCCTCAATAGAAACAAAAAAGTTAAGTTGGTTTAAGGACCATAGTCCGAATTTAACTGGAAGTCCATTTGCTTATGAATATAAAGACAAAAAAAAACCTAAACAAATTAAGAATATATATACTGTATGGTCTCCAGATGAATAAAAGATTATCTACTTTTTTTTTGGGAGTTATAACAGTTATTGTTTTAATTGAGCTTATGTTCGTTGAGCGTCATAGTGAAAAAGATGGTTTCTATGAACTTTTTGCATCATTTAATAAAGTCGATGGTGTTAACCCTGGGGATAAAATAATGGTTTCTGGAGTTAGCGTTGGTTACGTAAAAGAAATTAATTTGAAAAAAAACTATCCATTGATTAGAATGAAAATAAAAAAAAAATTAAATATTTCAGATGATTCCTCTGTTTCTATACAAACTGACGGACTTTTTGGTTCTAAATTCTTGATGATTGAAATGGGTGGTACAAGTAATTACATGAAAAATGGTGATTATTTTTCATTTACTGAGGACTCAATTTTAATACAAGATTTACTTGAAAATATAATAAAAATTGGAGAAAAAAATCAAATATGAAAAAAAATTATTTTGAATCGATTTTAGGTTTCTTAACGCTAGTTATTTCTTTGAGTTTCTTATTTAAATTTGTAAACGTTAACACTAACAATAATGAAACTTATCAATTAAAGGCTAAATTTTTAAAAGCTGGAGGCATTTCATCAGGTAATGATGTAAAAATGAGAGGTGTAAAGATTGGAGTAGTGAGTGATGTTTATTTGGATAAAGATTATTTTGCAGTAGTAGATTTTCAGGTTTATAAACAGATCTCAGTTCCAAAACAAAGTATTGTAAAGATTGCTAGTGATGGAATCTTAGGAAATAAATATTTGTCAATAACACCTGGGGGTAACGATTTAAAAGAGGTCCTTTCCAATAATCAGGAAATACAAGATGTAGAAGATTTTGAATCTATTGAGGATCAAGTAAGTAAGATAATTTTTTTAGCTACGCAGTAAATTCATAATAAATGTCTATAAATAAAAATCAATTATTGTGGTATTCTAAAGACAAAGAAATTATCTCCTGTGATGAAACCAACAAGGTTTTAAACGAGAATTATGAAGAACTTAAAACTTTACTACAAAACATATTTGATGATGCTGTGCTAATTGGTTGTGATGAAAAAGATTTTAAAAAAAAAATTAGAATATTGATTGATGATCTTAATTTTTCATTAGGAAAAAAATAATTGGTTTTCAGAAATAAATATCTCCAATTTATCTTAATTTTTTTTTCTTTCTTTGAAGCGAATTCAAAAGAGATTGAATGTCAAGGGGCAAAAATAAGAATAATTAATAAAATTACTACTGAAAAAAATTTTTTTATAATGCCTCTTTCACAAACTTTAGAACTTGACAATGCTAAAGTTAGAATTTTAAGATGTGTAAAAATTGAGACAGATGGTAAAGATGATGAAATCGCCATTTTAAATCATCAACCAACACTGAAAAGAGATGACGAGGAATTTCTTGGCTGGATATTTAAATCATCACAATATTTAAATTTACCTCAAAATGTTATGTATGATATAAGATTAGAAGAATGCTTAAAGGAAGATCCAATTTTTTTGAAAAAAGATTGAGTCAGCTAAAATAATTAAGAATATCATCTGAAATATTCTCTGGAAAAATTTTTAGTTTTTTTTTATTATTTGATAGAATTTTTTTATAATCATTCCTAATAATTTTTTTAGTCCCAAACTGCTTAAGATGACTGGAATAAAATTGTGTGTCAATAAATTCAAATCCACCTTCAATCAAATGTGCAGCTAGGTATACCATAGAAATTTTACTGGCATCCTTTTCAATACTAAACATGCTTTCTCCACAGAAAATATTACCAACAGTTATTCCATATAATCCGCCAACTAACTTTTTTTTAAAATAACATTCAACAGATTTAGCTTTTCCTATCTTAAATAACTTTGTGTAGTTTGAAATAATTTGTTTATTAATCCATGTTTTTTTTCTTTTAGCATTTTTAGCACATAGGTTAATTACTTTTTCAAAATTTTTATTTATCTTAATAAGATATTTTTTTTTTTTGATTGTTTTTTTCAGGCTTTTTGAAATTTTAAATTCATCAAGATGAATTATACCTCTTATCTGAGGATCAACCCAATATATAAATGGATCATCAAAAGAATCTGACATTGGAAAAATACCCTTAGAATAGGCCTTTAAAATAATTTCAGGAGATAAAAACATAGACCTTTTAATCTACAATTTCATCAATCCAGTTTATATGAAAGTTTCCCTCTAAAAACTTATTATTATTCAAAATTTTTTTTAAAATTGGAATGTTTGTGTGAACCCCCTCAATAACGTATTCGTTTAGAGCGCGCCTAAGACGCATTATACATTCCATTCTATCATTTCCAGTAGATATGACTTTTGATATAAGACCGTCGTAAAATGAACTAATATTACATCCAGTATATAGAGAAGAGTCAATTCTAATGCCAGGACCACTTGGTGGGTGATATGTACTTATAATTCCAGTCGAAGGCAAAAATGTAATTGGATTTTCAGCATTAATTCTAAATTCAATTGAATGGCCTTTTTTTTTAATTTCACTTTGTTTAATTGAAATCTTTTTTCCACTTGAGGTTTTAATTTGTTCTTTAACAACATCAATATTGTAAACTTGTTCTGTAATTGTATGTTCCACTTGGAGTCTGGTATTCATTTCAATAAAATAGAAATTACCTTCTTTATAGAGATATTCTACTGTTCCTAGATTAAAATATTTTATCTTATTCATCGCTTCTAATGTTAGATTGCAAATCATATTTCTTTCATCTTCGGTAATCACTGGACTTGGACATTCCTCAATAATTTTTTGATTCCTTCTTTGAATGGAACACTCTCTTTCACCTAAATGTAGAATATTTCCATGACTATCTCCAATTACTTGTATTTCAATATGCCTTGGGTTTTGAATATACTTTTCAATATATACTTCATTATTTCCAAAACTTTGTTCTGCTTCTTTTTTTGCTAGTTCAAGATTTTTTTTTAATTCATTTTCATTGTTTACAATTTTAATTCCTCTACCACCACCGCCATTAGTGGACTTGATGATAACTGGATATCCAATTTTTTCAGAGATTTTTTTTGCATCTTTTAAACTTTCTATATTTTTATCACTACCTGGAATAATTGGTAGACCAATTTTTTTCGCTAATGCTTTAGCTTTTATCTTATTCGCCATATTTTCTATGTGATTTATATTAGGACCTATGAAAGTGAATCCATGATCATTAACTATTTTTGCAAAATTAAAGTTTTCTGAGAGCATCCCAATACCTGGGTGAATTGCATCAGCATTAGCAATTGTTGCCGCTGAAATTATAGCAGGAATATTTAAATAAGAGTTTTTTACCTGCGGCGGTCCAATACAAACACTTTCATCAGCGAGTCTAACGAACATTTCCTTTTCATCAGCTGTTGAATGAACAACAACTGTCTTGATATCGAGTTCTTTACAAGCTCTTAAAATTCTCAAAGCTATTTCCCCTCTATTGGCAACTAAAATCTTTTTAAGCATTAATCTATCAAGAAAAGGGGTTCACCAAACTCCACAGGTGATTCATTTTTTACAAAAATCTTTTTAATTATTCCATTTTTGTCTGCTGTAATTTCGTTCATAGTTTTCATAGCTTCTATGATAAGTAAAACTTGACCAATTTTTACATTTTGACCAACCTCAACAAATTTTTTTGCACCAGGTTCAGGAGAAAGATATGCAGTACCAACCAGTGGAGATTTTAATGCTTGTTCTAATAAAGATGGCTCATCCTTTTTTTTTATTGATTGCGTAGAAACTTCTATTTTTCCTTCTTTAGGACTATCTTGAACAGACTTTTTTAGTTTATAAGAAAAATTACCATCAGTAATTTCCACTTCTGATAAATTATTTTTTATCATTGTTTTTGATAGTAATTCTATATCTTCAATTATTTTTTTATCTATTTTAGTCATTTTTTAACTTTGTAATTGCAAAAATTGCCAATTTATAGACACTTGTTCCAAATCCAGCAATGATACCATCAACCACTGGGCTAATAAAAGATTTTTTTCTAAATTCTTCTCTGGAATAAATATTTGATATGTGAACCTCAATTTTTGGTATTTTTACAGCTTTCAATGCATCATGAATAGCTATTGAAGTATGCGTAAAAGCCCCAGCATTAATGATTAAGCCAGAAAAATCGCTTGAAGAATGAATATATTCAATTATTTCACTTTCCGAATTACTTTGATAAAAAAATAACTCTAATTTACTAAATTCATCTTTACATTCATTTTCTATATCCTTAAGGCTTTTGTTTCCATAAATTTCAGGTTCTCTGTCACCAAGTAAATTTAAATTTGGACCATTAATAATTAAAATTTTTTTCATTTTTTTTCTCTTTTTCTAATTTCTTTTTCAAGGTCTGCTAATTTATTTAATAAGACTCTATCTTTTGAGATTTTTTTTACACGTTGAATATGCATTTTAGCATTTTTTAACTCATTGACTAATAAATATTTTTCAGCCAGGGCATAAGAAGATAAATCAAACTTTTTCATTTTTCCATAATTTAGACCTAAATAATGCCAGGCTTCATATGGAAAGTTGTCATTTTTAATATATTGCCATAATAAATCTATTGATTCGGAAAAAGATTTTTCTTGCTGAGAATGGTATAAAGACTTTGCAAGGAATAGATTAAAACTTTTTTCATTAGGTTTTAATTCTATAGCTTTTCTAAATGATGAAACGGCATCATATGATTTTCCATTTTCAAATAATATTTGTCCTTTAAGCTCGTGAAAATAGGGATTTTTATTGTCAATTTTTAGACATTTATCCACTAGTTCAATAGCTTTATTTATTTTTCCAACTTTATAGTTTCTTAAAGCATAAGCATAAAGGCTTTGAATTGATTTTAGATTTGGGTATAAACTTTTAAGTTCAGTATCCTCTAAGAAAAAACCATTAACTTTAGCCTTAACAAGAGAAAATTTTAAATTTAAAGATTTAAAACTTTTTAAATTTTGATTTTGTAGATTCAATTTAATTACTTTTTTTCTTTCACTTGATAGAGGATGAGTTAAAAAATAGGGGTTTATTTTTTTTAAACTTTCGTTTCTTTCTAAAATTTCAAAAATATTTAACATTCCTTGAAGAGAAAACCCTGATTCTTTTAATAACCTAATAGCTGTTTGATCTGCTAGCGATTCTTGAGTTCTTGAAAAAGATAGAAGTGCTCCAGTACCAAGGTTTTGTCCACCCATAAGAATGGCTGTGCCTGCTGGACCGGCTCCAGCAGCTAATGCACCGGCAGCTAAAATTGTAGAGATTATGTTTATCATTGATGTTTTTTCCATTGCTTTAGTCCTTTGTGAAAAATGTCCCCCAACAATATGACCAATCTCGTGACCTATTACGCCAGCAATATCATCTATTTTTTTACTTTCTATTAATAATCGTGTGGTTAAGAAAATTTTTTGACCTGGGAGAACGAAAGCATTTATAAAGTCTTGATTATCTATAAAAAAATTAATTTTATTTGCATCAAATTTTGAGCCTTTCATTAACTCAATAGCTATTTCTTTAAATAAATTTTCTGTTTCTGCATCTCTTATTACATTTAGATTTGCAGAGTTGATTTGTTTTGAAATCAAACAAAGAAATAAAAATAATTTTAAAAATCTCATATTTAAAATATAAATATATATTAAATTAATTACTTTTATGAATAATAAATTTTATTTTCCTTCAACTAGATCAAATGTTGACTCATTCTATGTAATGAGTTTGTTATCAAAAGCGTCAATTCTTGAAAAAAAAGGCAAAGAGATTTTTCATTTCGAGCTTGGTGAGCCAAAAGTAAGTACCCCTGGCCCAATTATCAATGAAATTAAAAAACTTTTAAAATTAAATCTACCTGGCTATACGCCATCAAATGGAATTGAAAAATTAAGATCAAAAATTTCTAAATTTTATTTTAGTAAATATAAAGTTGATGTTAATCCTAATCAAATTTTTATTACCAATGGGTCATCTGGAGCATTTTTGTTAAGTTTTATAACTGCTTTTGACTCAGGAAAAAAAGTAGGTATTTTTAGTCCCGTTTATCCAGCTTACAGAAATATTCTTAAATCTTTAAATATAGAAGTGGTTGAAATATATCCATCCGATAAAAAAAAAGATTTAATTGATTTAAAAAAAATTGAAAATTATAAAAATCTTGATGGCCTTGTTATTTCAAATCCAAACAACCCCAATGGCCAAGTTTTTTTACAAAGTGAATTGAAATATATATATAACTTTTGCAAAAAAAATAAAATAATCTTAATCGTTGATGAAATTTATCATGGTATTGAATATGATAAATTGTCAAAATCAATTTTAAATTTTGGTTCAAATGCTTTTGTTATAAATAGTTTTTCAAAATATTTTTGTATGCCTGGTTGGAGGCTTGGTTGGGCAGTTGTACCAACAAATTTACAGAATAATTTTTTAAAGTTATCTCAAAACCTTTTTATTTCAACTGGTAATATTTCGCAATATTCAGCATTAAAAGCTTTTGATTGTATCGATTATTTTGATAAAATTGTGGGTAGTTATAAAGAGAATAAACAATATATTTCTGGAGAACTAAAAAAAATTAAAAATCTACAATTTAGAGAACCAAAAGGAGCTTTTTATTTTTATTTAAATACTGAAAAGTTTGGAATTAAATCTTCTGATTTGTCAAACAAACTTTTGATGCAAACTGGAGTGGTTTTAACCCCTGGAAATGATTTTGATAAAAAATATGGTTCAGACTTTTTAAGGCTTGCCTTTTCAGGGAAAAAAAAAAACATCATTAATGGTATAAAGAAATTAGTTAATTGGTTTGAAAATTATTGATTCCACCATCCTTGACGTTTTTCAATTTTTTTTTGTTTTTTAATAATATCCATATTATGATTTTCAATTGGAATTTTAGTTGCAGATTTTAAAGGTTTTTTAACATTTTTTTTTACTTTTGACTGATTGTAGTCTTTTGCCTTAGCTCTATAACTTTTTCTTTTAGCAATTTCATTATTATCTTCAATTTTTTCGTCAATTTCTAATTTATCATTTTTTATATCCTCAAATTTTGAAGAATTTTTTTTATTTTTTTTTCTATCCTTGTAATTTTCTGTGTTATTTTTTTTTCTTAAAACCTCATTTATAGTTTCAATTTCAATATTAAGATGACTATTTTTAACTAATATTTCGTTTTCTTTACAAATAATAAATTCTTGATTTTTTAGTTCATCAAACACTTTTAACTTCAATAATTTTTGATTAATTTTTTGTTTGTTTTTTATTTCATCTAGTTGTTTATTTAACAAACTATTACATAATAAATAAATTTCATCTTTCTGCTTTTCATATGTTATTTCTGATAATACTTTAAGAATTTGATTTATTAAAAATTCATTAGACAAATTACTTCCATAACCATTACAATGGCTACATTTTACAGAAATCTTTTGGTCTTCGGTAACTTTCAATCTTTGCCTTGATAACTCTAATAATCCAAAATTACTTATTCTTCCAATTTGAATTCTTGCCCTGTCATCCTTTACACATTCTTTAAGTTTTTTTTCTACTTTAAAATTATGATTTCTATCAAGCATGTCAATGAAATCTATTACTACGAGACCAGCTAAATCTCTAATTCTTAGCTGTCTACTTATTTCCTCGGCCGCTTCTAAGTTTGTTTTAAAAGCGGTATCTTCAATATTCCTTTGTTTTGTAAATTTTCCAGAGTTTATATCTATTGCCACAAGAGCTTCTGTTTGATTGATTACAAGATAACCACCAGATTTTAAATTAACCACTGGGTTGTTGATATCAATGATTTTTTTTTCTATTCCAAAATTAAAAAACAATGGTTTTTTTTCTTTATATTGTTTTAGAAATTTTAGTGACTGAGGCATGTACTGTTTTACAATTTCTTTACACTTCAAATAAGTTTGTTTATCGTTAATCAGTACATCGTCATACGTTGAGTCAAAATAGTCTCTGAGACATCTTTTAATCAAATTATCTTCTTCATGAATCAGGCACGGTGCATTAGATTTAATTGTTTTGGTAGTAATTTCCTTCCAAAGTTTTATTAAAGAATTATAATCTCTTTTTATATCCTTAAGTCCCATTGTTTGACCCGCTGTTCTTATTATTACACCCATACCTTTGTTTATACTCAGTTTACTGACAATTTCTTTAAGTTTTTTCCTTAGTTTAAATTCAATGATTTTTCTAGAAATTCCACCACCTTTATTTGTATTGGGCATTAATACACAATACTTTCCTGCCAAGGACAAGCGTGTTGTTACTGCCGCACCTTTATTTCCTCTTTCTTCTTTAACTACTTGTATTAAAATAACTTGATTACTTTTTATAACTTCTTGAATAGTATATTTCCTATGGAAAATAATACTTTTATTTTTGTTTTGATGTTTAAAAGTTTTCCTTCTTTTTATTTTTGGACTTGAAAAGTCATCCAGTGGTTTGTAGTTAAAAAAATCAAAAACTTTTGTTAAAAATCCTTTTTGGTTATTTAAATTTTTCTTTTTATTTAAATTCTCTGTTTCTTGAAAATTTTCTTCAAATAAATCCTCATCATCATTGATACTAATTTTCTTAGATTCTTCTAATTCTTGTTTTAATAGCTTTTTTTTATCAGCTGTTGGAATTTTAAAATAGTCGGGATGGATTTCATTATATGCTAAAAAACCATGCTTATTTCCACCATAATCTACAAAAGCTGCTTGAAGAGATGGCTCAACTCTTACAATTTTTGCAAGATAAATATTTCCTTTAATTCTATCATTTTTAATTTTTTCTGATTCATAATCAATTAATCCATCTCCCTCAACAATTGCTACTCTAACCTCTTCATTTTTTTCTGCATCAATTAATATTTTCTTCATGTTTTTACCCTTTAATTCTATGTTTTAAGTATTTTTAGACCAAATTAACTGAAAAATAAAAAAAAACTCCATTATGTTGATTTTTTTTTAAAAAAAATACTATATATAGTATAATAAATTAAAATAATCTAAATTGAAAGTCTCTATTAAATTCGTCTTATATATCATATTTTTATTGTGTAGTAATGAATTAATTTCTGCAGAAATTGTTGATTTTAGATTTGGATCAAATGCAGAAATAAAAAGAATAGTTTTAGATTTAAATGAGGATGTTACTTTTAGTAATAAAAAATTTAAAAAAAAAATAGAAATAAAATTTGATAAAAACATTTCTATTAAAAACCCTCTAAAAAAAAATAATCATCTAGCTAGCATAAAACTTGATGAAAATTTAAAAATCTTAACACTTAATTTTAAAAAAGTAATTCACAATCCAAATATTTATTTTCTCAAAAAGAAAAAAAATAAACATTCAAGAATTGTTATAGATTATCTTAACAAAATTGAAAAAAAAAAAGTTATAGTTATTGATCCAGGTCATGGAGGTAAAGATTCTGGAGCCGTTGGAGTTAGAAAACAACTTGAGAAAAATATAACCTTAGCAGTTGGTAGATTATTAAAAAAAAAAATTATAGCAAATGGTAAATTCGATGTTGTATTAACAAGAAATAAGGATATTTATCTAAAATTAAGACAAAGAACAAGAATAGCAAAAAAATCTAATGCTGATATCTTTATCTCATTACACGCGGATTATAACAAAAATAAAAGAACCAGAGGAATTTCCCTTTATACATTGTCTGAAAATGCTTCTGACAAAGAAGCTGCTGCATTAGCAAGAAGAGAAAATAAATCAGACTTTCTGGGAAACGTTGATTTGTCAGATGAATCTTCTGAAGTAACAAATATATTAATAGATTTAACAAAACGAGAAACCTTAAATCAATCCAGCCATCTTGTAAATTTTTTAATAAAAGAATTTAAAAATGATATGAATTTATTACAAAGAACTCATAGATTTGCAGGCTTTGCTGTTCTCAAGTCATTAGATATTCCATCTGTTTTAATAGAAATGGGCTACCTTTCAAATAAAAATGATTCTAAGCTATTAACTGATAAAAATTATCATAATAAAATTTGCGATGATATACTGAATGCAATTGTTAAATACTTTAATTGGAAAGAAAAAAATAGTATTTAGTTATTATAATGCTTAAAAACTTATTAAATATTCTTTATTTAGCCCTAATAGGGATTTTTGGATTATTTTTTGTTTTAGTTTTTATTTTTTATTTTTATGGCAAAGATTTGCCTAGTTTTGATAAGTTATCATATTATCAGCCGAGGCTAGTATCTAAAATCTTTACTTCTAATGGAAATTTTCTTGAGGATTATTCTACTGAAAATAGAGTTTTTAGTAGTTATGAAGAAATTCCGAAGGAATTAATTAATTGTTTTTTAGTTTCTGAGGATATTAATTTTTTTAAACATATAGGTATAGATTACAAAGGAATTGTTAGAGCTTTTTTAAAGAATATTGCAAAAACATTCACAAATAAAAGGCTTGAGGGAGCATCAACAATTACGCAACAGGTAGCAAAAAACTTTCTTCTCACAAACGAGATTTCCTATACGAGAAAGATTAAAGAGATAATCATAGCGTTAAGAATGGAAAAAGTTCTAGAAAAAAAACAAATTATGGAGCTTTATCTTAATGAAATTTATTTAGGAAATGGTTCATATGGTATAGCATCTGCCTCTTTAAATTATTTTAATAAATCTTTGTCAAGTTTAGACTTACATGAAATGGCTATGTTGGCTGCCTTACCAAAAGCACCTTCGACTTATAACCCATATAAAAATCCAATTAAAGCTATGAAAAGACGAAATTGGGTATTAAAACGTTTGTTTGATGAGAAATATATCGACTTAGAAACATACACGTCAGTGTTAAATGAAAAACTAGTATTGTCAAAAAGTAAAAAAATATTGAATGATAACGCTTCTTTTTTTAAGGAGGAGATAAGAAGGGAAATAATTTCGAAGTTTACTGAATCAAAGTTATATGATGGTGGTCTAACAATTATGACTACATTAGATGAGGATCTTCAACTCATTGCAGAAGAATCATTTAGGTTTGGTTTAAAATCTTACTCTTTTAGAAATGGTTGGAAAGGACCTTTAATGAATATTAATTTGGATAAAAAAGATACTTTTTTTGATCTCAAGGACCCTGAAGGAATATATGACGATGAATTGGGTTTAGTTACAAAAGTAAAGAATGAATATATTGAGGTAATAAATAAAAAAAATACAAAATTTAGGTTGTTAAAAAATCAAATGTCATTAATAAAAAAAAAAAAAATTAATCTAAAAAACTTATTTAAAATTGGAGATGTAATTGTAGTGTCCGCTAATGAAAATTTAAACTCATATAAACTCAGTCAAATACCAGATGTGAATGGAGGTATGGTTGTAATTGACAACTTTACGGGTAGGGTTTTAGCAATGGTGGGAGGATATGATTCTAGTTCATCTTTTAATCGTGTTACTCAAGCTAAACGCCAGCTAGGTTCATCTTTTAAACCTTTTGTATATATAGCTGCCCTTGAAAACGGTTATACACCAGTTAGTAAGGTTTTGGATGCTCCGTTTGTTATTGATGATATGTCAAAAGATGGTGTGTGGAGACCAACGAATTATGGTGATAAATTTTACGGTCTTAGTACTTTAAGATTGGGTATAGAAAAATCTAGAAATTTAATGACAATACGTTTGTCTGATCAAGTTGGTATAGAAAAGGTTGCTAAAATTTCTAGAAAACTTGGTATTTACGATAAATTTCCACTACTTATTTCAAGCTCTTTAGGGTCGCTTGAAAGTTCCTTAATAAAAATAACATCTGGATATGCATCTATAGCTAACGGGGGCTACAAAGTTGAACCAAGGATGATTGATGTTATTTATGATAAAAAGGGAAAAATTATTTTCAATGGAGATAATAGAAAATGTCAGAGATGTAACATAAAAAAAGACAATTACTCCTCTTTTAATCAATATGAATTACCAAAAATTAAGAATAATTCAGAAAGAATATTTTCTGAAGATTCTGCATACCAAATGACATCTTTCTTAATGGGAGTAATAAAAAGAGGTACTGCAAAAAACATAAATAAATTTAATTACCAAATTGCTGGAAAAACCGGAACAACAAATGAAAATCAAGATGCTTGGTTTATTGGTTACAATTCTGAGATAACGGTGGGAGTATTTGTTGGTTATGACGAACCAAAATCACTTGGAAAATTTGAAACTGGATCGAGGGTTGCAGCTCCAATTTTCAAAGATTTTATGAGCAAAAGTTACCCGCAAAATATACCTAAACCTTTTAATATACCAGACTCAATAAAATTTATAAACATTGACCTTTTTTCTGGAAAACCGAGTAATCAAAATTTTATTACAGAATCCTTCAAATATAATTTCAACTTTGATACAAATTTAGATCTAAAAATTAACGAATCAGATAATGAATTAAAAGGATTCTATTAATGAAATACGAATTAGTTGAGGTTTCAAATAAGATAAAGGTTTTACTGG
>PATB01000047.1 GCA_002712255.1 Alphaproteobacteria bacterium | reverse complement strand
TTTTTCCAAACGGCTCAATATATCTTGTTAATATTCCAATTGATGGTAAAAAGTTTTTAGCGGAATCTTCTGCATAAATTCTACATTCTATTGCGTTACCTTTAAAACTAATATCTTTTTGTTGAACTTTCAGTTTGTCACCGTATGCTATTTTGATCATTTGCTCCACTAAATCAACTCCAGTTATAAGTTCAGTAACAGGGTGTTCAACTTGCAATCTTGTATTCATTTCTAAAAAATAAAAATTTTTATTTTTATCAACAACAAATTCAACTGTTCCAGCTGAATAATATCCAACAGCCTTAGCAAGCTTTATTGATTGATCAACCATTTTTTGCCTGAGATTTTCGTCAACGAAAGGACTTGGTGCCTCCTCGATTACTTTTTGGTGTCTTCTTTGTATTGAACATTCTCTCTCTCCAAGGTGAATAAAATTTCCAAATTGATCACCTAAAACTTGAATTTCAATGTGTTTTGGGAATTCAATAAATTTTTCTATAAAAACTCTATCATCACCAAAACTAGATTTTGCTTCATTTACAGCAGAGTTAAAGTTTTCTCTTAACTCTTTTTCATCGAATGCAATACGCATTCCCTTTCCCCCACCTCCTGCTGATGCCTTTACCATCAATGGAAATCCAATCTTTTTTGCCTCAGATAATGCCTTTTTGATATCTTTTATAACGTCTAGACCTCCTGGAACAATTGAAACGCCTGCTTTTTTTGCAATTTTTTTTGATTCAATCTTATCTCCCATAAGTGAAATCGCTTGACTCGGAGGACCAATAAAAATTTTACCAATTTTACTAACTTCATCTCTAAAAGTTACGTTTTCTGATAAAAATCCATAACCTGGGTGAACTGCATCAGCATTTGAATCTTCAACGGCTCTAATTATTTTTTCCGTAATAAGATAACTTTCAATAGATGTATTTCCGCCAATATTTATATACTCATCAGCAAGATTTACATGAGGTGAATTAAGGTCTGGATCTGAACAAATAGCTACAGTTTTAATACCCATTTTTTTTGCGGATTTGATAATCCTACAAGCTATTTCTCCCCTATTAGCAATTAAAATCTTTTTGAACATTTTAAACTTTACAATGGAATATTGTCATGTTTCTTCCAAGGGTTGGTTAGTTTTTTATTTTTTAACATCTCTAATGATCTACATATTCTTTTTCTCGTCGTATTTGGCATAATTACATCGTCTATAAAACCTCTGCTACCAGCAACAAAAGGGTTCGCTAATTTTTCTCTGTATTCGTTGGTTTTTTGTTCAATTTTATCTTGGTTACCAATTTCTCCTCGAAAAATTATTTCTACTGCACCTTTTGGTCCCATTACAGCAATTTCTGCTTGTGGCCAGGCATAGTTAACATCGCCTCTTAAGTGTTTTGAACTCATAACATCATAAGCACCACCATATGCTTTTCTTGTTATGATAGTAATTTTAGGAACAGTTGCCTCAGCAAAAGCAAATAAGAGTTTAGCGCCATGTTTGATAATACCATTATACTCTTGTGAAGTTCCTGGTAAAAAACCTGGAACATCAACGAAAGTAACAATTGGTATATTAAAGCAATCACAAAAGCGAACAAATCTTGCTGCTTTTCTTGCAGAATTATTATCTAAACAACCAGCTAAAACCATTGGTTGATTAGCCACAATACCAACCGGTGACCCGGTCATTCTTGCAAAACCTGTTATAATATTTGCTGCATAATCCGGTTGAGTCTCAAAAAAATCTCTGTCATCAACAACCTTAGTAATTAATTCTTTCATATCGTAGGGCTTATTTGGATTATCAGGAATCAGGGTATCTAAGGAAAACTCTATTCTGTCAGCTGGATCTTCCGAATGTCTTATTGGTGGTAATTCTTTATTTGAAGACGGGAGAAAACCCATAAATCTTCTCAACTGAAATAATGCCTCTACATCATTCTCAAAAGCTAAATCGGAAACACCAGATTTTTTGGTGTGAGTTGACGCACCACCTAATTCTTCATGACTAACTTCTTCATGAGTTACAGTTTTCAGTACATCAGGTCCTGTAACAAACATATATGACGTATCCCTAACCATAAAGATAAAATCTGTCATAGCAGGACTATAGACTGCACCCCCTGCACAAGGCCCCATAATAACAGAGATTTGCGGAATAACTCCAGAAGATAAAACGTTTCTTTGAAAAACCTCTGCATAACCAGCCAATGATGCAACACCTTCTTGAATTCTAGCGCCACCAGAATCATTTAGTCCAATAACTGGTGCACCTACTTGTAGAGCTTTATCCATTATTTTACAGATTTTTTCAGCATGAGACTCAGATAACGAACCTCCAAATACTGTAAAATCTTGGCTAAATACAAAGGTTAATCTTCCATTTATTGTACCATAGCCTGTAACAACCCCATCTCCAGGAATTTTCTGTTTATCCATATCAAACTCAGAGCATCTATGTTCAACAAACATATCCCATTCTTCAAATGTTCCTTCATCAAGCAGAATATCAATTCGCTCTCTAGCTGTAAGTTTTCCTTTTTTATGCTGACTTTCCTGTCTTTTTTTTCCTCCTCCAACAATGGCGAGGTCTCTTTTTTGATTTAATTTTTTAAGAATTTCCTTCATAACTATAAAACTATACCAAATTA
This sequence comes from Alphaproteobacteria bacterium, assembly GCA_002712255.1. Classification (GTDB taxonomy): domain Bacteria; phylum Pseudomonadota; class Alphaproteobacteria; order Methylaequorales; family Methylaequoraceae; genus MED-G10. The sequence continues at coordinate 9,198 of PATB01000047.1, read as the reverse complement.
ATATAAACGAATTAATTTATATTTTTAAAAAAAAATGAAATATTTTTTAAGATATTAATATTATCTAAGTCAATTTTTTTTTGTTCGTCAACGTATCCCCAGTTTTTTTGTTGAAATTTACTTTCAATACTTGTTAGCTCAAAAAGTTGTTTATAATTAATTTTTTTGATTATAAAAAAATAACTTAATATAACAGATTTTGTAAGACAAGTTAGTTTATAAATACATGAAAGTAGAAAAATATTTAAATCAAAAAGAAATGTTTTAAAGTTTTGAGTGTCAGAATTTTGGTAGTTAAATTTCAACGAATTAATTAAGTTAAGTTTTATGTTAAATTTAATTGAAAATTCATTAACATAAAAATCAAGTTTGTTACTCATTAAATCCAGGAGATTTTTGTCATCAAAATACCTGAATAACACAAAATCGTTTTTTAGAACTTCTATTAATATTTCAATTATTTTTTTTTTATCGTTACTATCTAAAGCACAAGAAAAATAAGTCAAATTTATCAAAGAATATTGATCTTTTTTTTTTAAATTTATTTCATCTAAAATATTATTTGCATGAAATTGTTTATAAACATACAAAGGCTTATCTTTCTCGACAAATATTTGTTTTTTATTTGAGTAAAAAAAAAATTTATTATTTTTAATTTTAAAAAAAGAGTTCATAAAATATTTTTTTTAATTTCTTCCTTAATTTTTTCAATATTAACATTCATTACAGAAATTTTTTCCTTAAAATATTCAGGTATTGGAGCAAATAATTTTATTAGTCTTTTATTTTCATTTTCAAATTCAATATAAAAGGAATGAAGAAAAAAATTGTTACCATCTTTTGTCCCAAATTTTTCATCACCAATTATTGGATGTCCTATAATGCTGAAATGTTTTCTAATTTGATGCTTTCTTCCCGTGAGTGGTGAGGCCAAAATTAATGATGTTTTTTTAAATTGAGATATTAATGTATAAGTAGTTATTGAATCGTTTTCTTTTTTATTTGTAAAAATTGGCATATTAATTTTTCCATTTTTTTTTTTGATCAGACCTTTTGCAATTAATAAATATTTTTTTTTTATTTTTCTCTGTTTAAATGCTTCACCTAAAAACTTTGCACATTTTAAGCTTCTTGCAATTAATAATAAACCAGATGTTTTTTTATCTATTCTGTGAACAAGTTTGGGTCTTTCTTCTGAACCAAATCTCAAGGAATCTAATGATAAATCAATATTAACTTTTATATTTGAGCCTCCTTGAACAGCAATTCCTGATGGTTTATTTAATACAATTAATTCTTTGTTTTTAAAAATTATCCATTTTCTTAAATACTGGTTAAATTCTGATTTAATTTTAATATTTTTTTTTTCTTGTCTTATAATTTTATATATTTTTATTTTATCCCCAGTATTAAGAAGTAAAGAGTTTTTTGCTCTTTTTTTGTTTACTCTTACCTGACCTTTTCTAATGATTTTACAAATCGAAGGATAACTAAGATTAGAAAACTTTTTTTTTAGCCAATAATCAACTCTTAGTCCATCAAATTCTTTTTCAATGGTCCATTCATTTATAGAATTATTACTCATTCAAATGAATAAAATATTATTTTTTTGTTTCAGTTTCTTTTTTTGAGCCTTGCGTCTCAGCCTTGAGAGTTTTTTTCTCTTCTGTTTTTGGTTTGATTGAGGTCTCTAAATCAGCAGATACATCTTTAGATTTACCATCTGATTCTTGTTTTTCTTTTAGCCTTATTTTATCACTTAGTCCTTTGGCATTTTCATCTCTATCTATCAATTCAATTATAGCTTTGGGAGAGGCGTCTCCATACCTATACCCAGACTTTAAAATTCTTACATACCCACCATTTCTTTTGCTATATCTTTTTGCCAGGGTATCAAAAATTTTATTTACCAAAGTCATATCTCTTAACTCATTATAAACTTTTCTTCTGGAATGAAGATCATTTTTTTTGCCTCTGTGTAATAATTTCTCTACGAATGGTCGAAGGTCTTTTGCCTTTGGAAGTGTCGTCTCGATTTGTTCATTTCTTATCAAAGACTTTGATAGATTTTTTAACAAAGAAATCCTATGACTTGATTTTCTGTTAAGTTTTCTACCAGCAATTTTATGTCTCATTTGTCATTCCTTTATCTTAATAGGGATCATCAAGTTTTTTTCTTATCTCATCAATATTTTCAGGAGGCCATCCTTCAATCTTCATCCCTAACTCTAAATTCATAGTTGTTAAAATCTCCTTTATTTCATTTAATGATTTTCTGCCAAAATTTGGAGTTCTCAGCATTTCAGATTCTGTTTTTTGCACCAAATCACCAATATAAATAATTTCATCATTTTTTAAACAGTTTGCAGATCTTACTGATAGTTCTAACTCTTCAACCTTTCTTAATAAATTCACATTTAATGTTGGTTCTTCAACAGCTGGAGCTGAAACCTCTTCTACAGGTTCTTCAAAATTTATAAACATTTTAAGCTGCTCATCTATAATTCTTGCAGCAAAAGCAACAGAATCTTCTGGAACTACAGAACCGTTTGTCTCTATATTCATTATTAGCTTATCGTAATCTGTAACTTGACCTACTCTTGAATTTTCGACTCTAAAAGAAACTCGTCTAACAGGAGAAAAAAAAGAATCAATGTAAATTGTTCCTAATGGAGCATCAGCGTTGTTATTATGCTTTACTGCTGGTACGTAACCTTTACCTTCCTCGACAGTTAACGTAATATTTACATTAGCTTTTGAATCCAAAGTACAGATATGTAAATTTTTATTTAAAACTTCAACATGGGCACCACAATCTATGTCCGCTGCTTTTATTTCTTTTGGTCCCTTAGCATTAATTTGAATTTTTGTGCTTTCAACATCATTTAGTTTTAAGGCAAGCTGTTTTATATTTAGAATAATTTCTGTTACATCCTCAATAACCCCTGGAATTGAGGAAAACTCGTGAGTTATTCCCTCAATTTTTATAGATGTAACTGCTGCTCCTCTTATTGAGGAAAGTAAAACTCTTCTTAACATGTTTCCAAGTGTTTGACCATATCCACTTTCAAGTGGTTCTGCGACAAGCTCTGCGTTTGTAAAATTATCTTTATCTTTTAGAAATTCAATTTTTCTAGGTTTAATTAATTCTTTCCAGTTTTTGTTAATCACAATTATTTACCTCTCAAATATTTGTTAAACTCTTCGTCTTTTTGATGGTCTACAACCGTTATGTGGGATTGGTGTTACATCTTTAATTACGGTGATATTTAGTCCAGTAGAACCTAAAGCTCTTATAGCTGACTCCCTTCCATTTCCAGGGCCTTTTATTATTATTTCGATATTCTTCATACCATGCTCTATTGCTTTCTTTCCTGCTTCCTCTGCTGCTAACTGTGCAGCAAAAGGAGTTGATTTTCTTGAACCTTTAAAGCCTTTATTTCCAGACGAGGACCAAGAGATGGTATTACCAGTCGTATCGGTTATTGTAATTATTGTATTATTAAAAGTGGAGTTAATATGAGCTATACCAAAGGGGATATTTTTTTTTACTTTTTTTTTAGATTTTGAACTCTTAGAAACCATTACTATTAAACTGCTTTCTTTTTACCAGCAATTGGGATTGCTTTACCTTTTCTCGTTCTTGCATTGGTATGTGTTCTCTGACCTCTAACAGGAAGCTTATTTCGGTGTCTTAATCCTCTATAACAACCTAAATCTGTAAGTCTTTTCACATTTGAAGAAACAGACCTTCTCAAATCACCTTCAACAATATAATTCTTATCAATGCACTCTCTAATTTTAATTATTTCATCTTCCGTCAAAGAGTTAACTCTTTTATTTTTGTCTATATTTACTGAATCGCAAATGTCATTTGAAAATTTTTTGCCAATGCCAAATATATAACTTAGTGCTATCACTAGCCTTTTATTACTAGGAACATTAACTCCTGCTAATCTTGCCACATCAAAAACCTTAATAAATACAGATTTGGATTATATTTTCTTTTTTTTTTAAGTCAACACTATCTAACTAATTATATTAAAAATTTGTTGACTTACGTCTTTAATTGAGGACATACCATTGATCTCCTTAAGAATACCCATTTTTTTATAGTATTTGACAATTGGTAAAGTATTCGATTTATAAACTTCTATTCTTTTTATTAATGTATCAGTATTGTCATCGGACCTTCTATCCTCTTCATTGGTCTCATTAATTCTTGCTAAAATTCTGTCCTTTAAAATTTTATAATCAACATCAATAAATATTACTTTATCTAATGATACGGAAATTTTATTTAAGGACTCATCAAGAACAATTGCTTGGTTTAAATTTCTTGGAAAACCATCAAAAATTAACTTTTTATTTTTTAATTCTGATATCTTTTCAACAATTAGTTGGATAACGATGTTGTCAGGAACCAACTCACCACTGTTCATAATCTCACTAATTTCTTTTCCTAAAGAAGAATCTTTATTTGAAACTTTTTCTCTTAATAAATCGCCGGTTGCAAGTTGAATAAAATTATGCTTTTCAACTAGAAATTTTGATTGTGTTCCTTTACCACTTCCTGGTGGACCAAGCAATACAAGCTTCATCACCTTCCTCTTCTCAGGTTAGATTTCTTTATAAGTCCCTCATATTGATGAGCAAGCAGGTAAGACTGAATTTGGGTAACAGTATCCATTGTAACACTGACAACAATTAAAAGACTGGTTCCACCGAAATAAAAAGGGACCTGATATTTTGAAATTAACAGTTCAGGTAAAAGACAAATAAACGACAAATAAATAGCGCCTAAAACTGTTAGACGGGTAAGTATAAAATCTAAATAATTCGCTGTATTTTCTCCTGGTCTGATACCCGGAACAAAACCTCCATATTTTTTTAGGTTATCAGCTGTATCCTTCGGGTTAAAAACAATCGCTGTATAAAAAAAAGCAAAAAAAACAATCATTGCTGTGTATAATGATAAATATACTGGATGGCCTCTACTTAAAAACTGACTAATTGTATTTAACCACTCGGGACCACTTCCCGCATTAAAACTTACAAATGTAATAGGCAACAATAACAGCGAGCTTGCAAAAATTGGTGGAATCACACCTGCAGTATTTATTTTTAATGGTAAATGTGACGAACTAGCAACACTACTTCCTGCTCCTTGTTGTTGTCTTTTAGGATACTGAATCGTTATTCTCCTCTGAGCCCTTTCAATGTAAACCATAAAAGCAATTACTGCTATTGACATTACTATTAAAAAAACAATGAAAAGTGTTGAAAGTGCACCAGTTCTTCCAAGCTCAAATGTTGTACTAAGTGCTACTGGAAGTTGCGCAACAATACCTGTAAAAATTATAAGAGAAATTCCATTCCCAATTCCCCTCTGCGTAATTTGCTCACCAAGCCATACAAGAAAGATAGTACCTGATACTAATGTTATTACCGTTGTAAATCTAAAAAACATCCCAGGGTCCATTACAGCTTGAACACCCTGGCTGTTTGACATATTTTCTATACCTACTGCCACACCGTAACCCTGAACTGTAGCAAGAAAAACAGTTCCATAACGAGCATATTGATTTATTTTTTTTCTACCAATTTCTCCTTCTTTTTTAAGCTGTTCAAGTTGAGTAGAAATAACAGTTAAAAGTTGCATGATTATACTAGCAGATATATAAGGCATAATATTAAGTGCAAAAACTGTCATACGTCCCAACGCACCACCAGCAAACATATCAAACATTCCTAGGATGCCTCCTACATTGGCACTAAAAACTTTTTCTAAAGCAACTGGATCAATTCCTGGCAAAGGAATATACGATCCAATTCGATACACTATGAGACCAAGAAGAGTAAATACAATCCTCTTTTTCAGATCTTCTGCTTTTGCGATAGAGCCAAGATTTATTCTTGATGCAATTTGTTCAGAAACAGATGCCATTATTTAGTATTCTTTTTTGTTTGAGTTACTTTTTTTTCTTTAGTGTCAAGATTTTTTGTTTTACTATCCTTAACTTTAGAATCTTTTTTCTTGCCAACTTTCTTACTAGGTAATTCATTACTAATTTTCTCAGTCTTAGAACTTAAAGAATCATCCTTCTTAGTTATAAGTTTTTTCTTTGTAAATTTTACAATTTTAATCTCGACTCCTAGTCTTTTAAATTCTTTCATTACACTTTCAGAGGCAGAGTGCGCTTCAATGTTAATTGCATTTAACAGTTTATTTCCCATTAAAAACTTAATATGAGTATTTTTTTTTGATTTAGATAAGCTTTCCAAATCTTCAATTTTAAGAATATTTTTTTTTCCAACTAAATTTCTTTCAAAACAAAAATTTAAAAAATCTGTTTTTAAAATAGTTTTTTTAACTTTTGATCTAGATTTAAAACCGTGTTTAGGCATTCTCATATGAAGTGGCATCTGCCCTCCTTCAAAACCATTAATCGAAACGCCAGTTCTTGATTTTTGACCTTTTACACCTCTGCCACCAGTTTTTCCTTTACCAGAACCAATCCCCCTACAAATTCTTTTTCTTCTTTTTTTACTTAAATCATCCAAGCTAAAACTATTCAACTTCATATTACACCTTCTCAAATTTAACTAAATGTTTAACTTTATCAATCATTCCAGTTATTGCTGGGTTTTCATTGACTATTTTTTCTCTGTTAATCTTATTTAAGCCCAAGGAAATTAAAATTTTTCTTTGCAAATTATTTCTTCCTATTGGACTTTTAATTTGTTTAATCTTAATTTTTGCAATCTTCCTGACCTTGTTGATTAACTTTTCTTCTTTTTGTTATATCATTGATTTTGAGACCGCGTCTCATAGCTATAATTTTTGGTGATGATGCGGATTTTAAAGCTTCAAAGGTTGCCCTTACCATATTATGAGGGTTAGATGTTCCCACAGATTTTGCAACAATATCTTGAATTCCAAGTGCTTCAAAAACTGCTCTCATTGGCCCCCCTGCTATAACTCCTGTTCCAGACGGAGCACTTCTAAGATATACTCTACCTGCGTCATACCTACCCTTTATATCATGATGTAAGGTTCTTCCTTGTCTTAAAGGTACTCTAATCATTCTATTTTTTGCTTCATCAGTTGCTTTTTTTATAGCTTCTGGAACCTCTTTAGCTTTACCTTTGCCATGACCTACCATTCCGTTACCATCTCCAACTACAACTAAAGCAGCAAAACTAAATCTTCTTCCTCCTTTGACTACTTTTGCAACTCTGTTTATGCTCACTAACTTTTCAAGAAGTTCATTTTGTTCAGCTGATTTATTTTGTCCATCATTTTTTTCATTACTTTCAGAATTTTTACGATTAGAATTTTTTTCCTTCGAGTCAGAAATATTAGGCTTAACTGATAGCTTACCACTCTGTTTAGTTTCCGCGCTAGTCTTTTCACTACGTGAACTTTTTATCTTTGTTTTATTAATTAAGTCCTGGTCAGGTTTATCAATTTTTTTTGTCTTATTCTGATCATTTACTTTTGTTGATTCATTTACGCTTTTTTCTGAAGACTTTTTTTCTTCACTATTTTTAACCATTACTTCTTTTTGCTTTGGTTCAGAAGGCTTAGAATCTTTCTTAGACAAAGATTCAGTATTTTGTTTGTTATTTTCTTTATTTTCTTCAGACATATTTTTCCTTAAAATTTTATCCCTTTTGACCTAACACCTTTAGCTAGTTCCTCTACTCTTCCATGATAAAGATAGGGTCCCCTATCGAAACTTATTTTTTGTTTAATTTTCTTTTCTGAAATTCTTTCTCCCATAACTTCACCAACTTTAAAAGCAATTTCTTTAGGAGATGATTTTATATCTTTTATTTTTTTTTCTGCTGATGAGGCTGACAAAACTGTTATGTTTTTTTCGTCATCTATTAATTGCGCATAAATATGATTATTTGACCTAAATAATGATAACCTAAGGTTAGGTTTAAGCTTCAACTTGAAACGTATCCTATTAGTTCTTCTAATTTTTTTACTTTGAATCGGCATTATTTTTTCTTTCCTTCTTTTCTTCTGATAACTTCTTCCTTATATTTAATTCCTTTACCTTTATATGGTTCAGGTTTTCTATAAGATCTAATATTTGCTGCAATCTGACCCACCCTTTGTTTATCAATTCCAGAGATTTTTATTTCAGTTGGTTTTGGAACCTCAACTTTTAAATCTTCAGGAATCTGGAAATTAATCGGATGAGAATAACCTAATAATAATTCCAAAACTTTACCTTTTTGTGCAGCCTTATAACCAACACCATTCAAAACAAGCTCTTTAATATAACCCACAGTAACACCTTCAATAATATTGTTAATTCTAGATCTAACTGTTCCCCACATTTGTTTATGATGTCTGGACTCCCCCCCTTTTGAAACAACTATATTACTTTCAGCAACTTCAACTTTTGCATCTTTGTTAAAAGCAAAGGATAACTCCCCAAGTTTACCTTTTGCAAAAATGACTCCCTTTTCAACTCTAACTTGAGTATTTTCAGGAATATTTATTGGGATACGACCATTTCTTGACATAATTTACCTCGTATTAAAACACTTTACACAAAATTTCACCACCAACCTTCTCATTTCTAGCTTCATTATCAGAAAGTACACCCTTAGAAGTTGACAAAATTGAAATACCTAGTCCATCAAAGTTTCGTTGCAAATCTTTAATCCTTGAATATACCCTTCGACCAGGTGTTGAAACTCTAGATATATTTTTTATCACTGGCTCTCCATCAATATACTTAAGTTCAATTTGAAATTCATTCTTGTTATTTTCAATTTCAATCTTTTTAAATCCTCTTATATAACCTTCTCTGTGTAATACATCAAGAACATTACCTCTAAATCTAGAAGCCGGCATTAAAACTGACTCTTTTTTTCTAAGTTGCCCGTTTTTAATTCTAGCTAACATATCTCCAAGTGGGTCTGATAAACTCATATCTTAATCCTTCCTTACCAACTTGATTTTGTAATACCTGGCACATGACCGATTGACGCTAATTCACGAAAGGCGATCCTCGACAGTTTGAATTTTCTATAAACACCTCTGCCTCTTCCAGTCAAAACACACCTATTTCTTATTCTAACTTTAGAAGCATTTCTGGGTATTTTCGATAGTTTTAACCTAGCTTGAAATTGCTCCTCTGGACTTAATTTTTTATTATTAGCCTGTTTTAAAAG
>PATB01000001.1 GCA_002712255.1 Alphaproteobacteria bacterium | reverse complement strand
TTACTGCTGAAGAATGAACGAAAACGTCTTTTTCCTTATCTTCTCTTTCAATAAAACCATAACCTTTAGTTCCATTGAACCACTTTACTTTGCCTTTTAGACTACTCATGTTTTCTTCTTCCTTATTTATTAACTTTAATAAGTAAAAGTTACCTATGTAACTTAATTACTTTTAATGGCTCTTTAATATATTATTAGAATAAATGTCAAGGAAATGATTAGATTTAAATAAAAAATCACCTAATTGTTACATTAATACAGTGATAATTATTAAAAGAAATATAATTATCAGCACCGATGATACTAAATATTTTTGATTTTGGTAAAACCTCGATAATTTTGCCAAAACAGGCTCGGAATAACTTAGGCTATAATCTGGTAAATCTGTTGATTTTTTGAAGCCTTGATCTCTGCCGATTTTTAGAAATTTAGTTTTTCTTTGTTGGAAAATTTCTTCCCCTGTCAACTTATCAAAACTTTTCAAATTTTCTATAATTGATTTCTTGATGTCAATTGCCACTTGTTTAGAGTCACGATGGGCCCCACCTAAGGGCTCATTTATAACCTCGTCTATGATTCCTAATTTTAGAAGATCTTTGGAAGTTAGCTTCATGGCCTCGGCTGCTTCTAATGATTTACTGGGGTCTCTCCAAAGAATAGAAGCGCATCCCTCGGGTGATATTACTGAATAAATTGAGTGTTCCAACATTAAAACTTTATTGGAAGAAGCCAAAGCAATGGCGCCTCCGGAACCACCTTCACCTATAATTACCGATATGTTTGGAACCTTAAGTGACATGCAGCATTCTATTGACTCTGCAATTGCATTTGCTTGTCCTCTTTTTTCTGCACCCATTCCCGGATATGCTCCTGGTGTATCAATTAAAGATATAATAGGAATTTTGAATCGCTCTGCAAGCTTCATAAGTCTTATACATTTTCTATAGCCTTCTGGTTTCATCATTCCAAAATTTCTTTCTAATCTACTATCTAGATTGTCGCCTTTTTCTTGGCCCAAAATTAAAACTGACCTTCCATCAATTAAACCAAATCCAGCGATGATAGATTTATCCTCACCATAAAGTCTGTCACCAGACAGCATGGTAAAATTCGAAAATATATTATTGATATAAAAATTTGCTTTTGGTCTATCCTCGTGTCTAGCCACCAAAGTTTTTTGCCAACTGTTAAGATTTGAATATGTGTCTTTTAATTTTTCAGCTATCTCTTCTTGAATTTTACTAATTCTATTTGTATTAACTTCTGAAATTCCATCTTTTTCAAATGGGTTTTTTGATGACTCGAGATCCTCCTCTAGTGATTTTATTTCTTTTTCAAATTCTAAATAATTTCTCATATATCTCTTTGATTACAATAATATTAGTAATTTCAATAAAATTCAAATGTGTCAATAAAGTGTTGTTAAATTAATGATTATTTGATGTATTCTAACATTATGAAAAAAATCAATGTAAATAATTTAAAGGTTGATGAGCAACTTTTAAACTTTGTAAATGAAGAAATAATTCCCGGTACGAATATTAATACTGAAAATTTCTGGAGTGGATTTGAAAAAGCTTTAAACAAATTGACCCCAATAAATAAAAAGCTGCTAGAAAAAAGAGAGATTATTCAGAGACAAATAGATAGTTGGCATTTAGAAAACAAAGATTCTTCTTTTGATAAAGATAAATACTTAAAATTTTTAAAATCCATAAACTATATTGTTGATGAAAAAGAAGATTTTAAGATCAGTACATCTAACGTTGACGAGGAGATAACCTCGATTGCTGGACCTCAATTAGTCGTTCCAGTCGATAATGCGAGGTACGCATTAAATGCAGCAAATGCTCGTTGGGGAAGTTTATATGATGCTCTTTACGGTACAGATGTAATACCCGGAAAAAGTGGCAATGCATTTGACCCTGGGAGAGCAAAAAAAGTTGTGAAATATGTAAGAGAATTTTTAGACAGGTCAATTCCAATAGAAAATGAAAGTTGGTCGGAAATAAATAAAATCCAAATTGATGAAGAAGAGTTGGTTTTTTTTAATAATAAAAAGAAACAAAAACTAAAAAATAAAAATCAATTTGTTGGCTTTACTGGAGATAAAGATGATCCTAATTCTATTCTGTTAAAGAATAATCATTTACATATAGATATTATTATTGATCCTAAAAATTCTATTGGAAAAAACGATAAAGCAAATATTTCAAATATAATTATTGAGTCTGCTATTTCTACTATTATAGACAATGAAGACTCGGTGGCAGCTGTAGATTCATCTGATAAAGTTAATTGTTATAGAAATTGGCTTGGATTAATGAAGGGAAATTTAGAAACCGAGGTCAAAAAAGATGGCAAAAAATTTATTCGAAGATTGAGCCCCGACAGGAGATACTTTTCACCAAATGGGTCGGAGATTATTTTACATGGAAGGGCACTTTTGCTTAATAGAAATGTTGGACACTTAATGACTAATCCAGCAATAATACTAAATGATGGCTCGGAAATTCCAGAAGGAATAATGGATGCGTTTATCTCTACACTTTGTGCGCTTCATGATTTCAAAAATAAAAAAAACTCTAGAAAAAATTCAGTATATATAGTCAAACCTAAAATGCATGGACCGGAAGAAGTAGAATTTACAAATAATATTTTTGGAGAAGTAGAAAAAGTTTTAGGCATACCTAAATACTCTATTAAAGTTGGTATTATGGACGAAGAAAGAAGAACTACAGTAAATTTAAAAGAATGTATAAGAAAGGTAAAAGAAAGAGTTGTTTTTATAAATACTGGATTTTTAGATAGGACTGGAGATGAAATACATACTTCATTTGAGGCTGGTCCGATGATTTTCAAAGGAGATATGAAAAAATCTAGTTGGCTAAATACTTATGAAGATTGGAATGTTGATATAGGTTTGTCATGTGGTTTTTCAGGTAAAGCTCAAATCGGCAAAGGAATGTGGGCTATGCCGGATAGAATGTCTGATATGATGCAGCAAAAAGTTGGACATCCTAACGCGGGAGCCAATTGTGCATGGGTACCTTCACCTACAGCAGCAACACTTCATGTAATACACTACCATCAGTTAAATGTTTTTAAAAAACAATCGGAACTTAAATCTCGAAAAAAAGCTAAACTTGAAAATATTTTAATAATACCAAAATCTGAGAGGCCAAATTGGCAAGTGGAAAATATTAATAAGGAACTAGAAAATAATGCCCAGGGTATTTTAGGTTATGTAGTAAGATGGATAGATCAAGGTGTTGGCTGTTCAAAAGTGCCTGATGTAAATAACATTGGTTTAATGGAAGATAGGGCTACACTAAGAATCTCTTCTCAACACATGGCAAACTGGTTGCATCATAAAATTTGTACCAAAGATCAAGTTATGGAGACTTTGAAAAAAATGGCAGCAATTGTTGATAAGCAAAATAGTGGGGACAAAAATTACCTACCTATGGCACCTAATTTTGATAAATCCTTAGCTTTTACCGCTGCTTGTAATTTAATTTTTCAAGGTAGAGAACAACCATCAGGGTATACAGAGCCACTTCTACATAAAATTAGATTAGAAAAAAAAATTAGTCATTAGAGACGGGCACTCTACTTTTGAAAGCAGATACCAAAGTACCATCGTCAAGTTGTTCTATTTCTCCACCTACAGGCAAACCTTGGCCAAGTTTAGAAATTTTAATTTTATCGTTTTTTATCGCATCTTCAATATAATGAGCAGTTGTTTGACCCTCAACGGTTGCGCTTGTGGCTATAATAACTTCTTTCAAACTATTTTTTTTAATTCTTTTAACAAGAGAGTCTATTAAAAGATTTTTTTGCTCGTACTTTTCATTAGAATTTACTGTGCCTCCAAGAATATGAAAATAACCTTTAAAAATGTTTGCTGATTGTATCACCCACATGTCTGCTAAATTTTCAACGACACATATTTTATCATATTTATTGTCGTTTTTTTCACATAAACACTCTGTATTTATAATTTTTAGATTTCCACAGCTATTACAACGTATTATATTTTTATAAACATTAGCCAAAGACTTAGCTAGTGGTTTAATCATAGTATCTTTATTATCAATTAATTTTAATATTATTCTTTTTGCAGATTTGGGTCCCAAACCAGGTAATTTGGAAAACTTTTTAATTAATTCTTCTATTTCAGGTAAATTGTTATCCATTTAAAAAGGCATTTTAAAGTCAAAAGGCAAGTTAGGAACTCCCGTGGCCTTCATGAGTTCTTCGGATGTTTTTTTCTTTAATTTTTCTCTAGCGTCATTGTGTGCCGCAACTATTAAATCAACAATCACGGTATCTTTCTCATTTTTTGCTTCTGGACTTACATGTATAGACTTCATTTCGTAATTACCTGTTAAAATCACTTTAACCAAATTCCCGCCTGATACGCCTTCCACTTCAACTTTTTTAATATTTTCTTGAACCTCTCTCATTTTTTCTTGAACTTTTTTAGCTTTAGTTAACATTTCAGAAAAATCAGTCATCCTCTATTTTAACATCAATTAATTCCGCGTCGGGAAATACAGATGTCATCTCCTTTGAAATTTTGTTTTGCTTTTCCTTTTTTAAAAGATTATCACGATCATCAATTCTTTTTTCATACAGAGTTTTTAGCCCTTCCTCTTTACTAAGTGTTATGATCCATCTTTTACCTGTCCATTCAAAAAGTTTTTTAGATAAATTTTTTATAAAATTTTTATTCAAATTTTCGTTAAAGTTTATATCTATTTTTCCATTTTCAAAATTAACTAACTTAACATTTCTATCTAGATCATATTTAAGTTCTGATTCTTTGTTTTTTTCAGCTAAAGAAATTAATTCTGAAAAAGATCTGACCTGAAAAGTGTTAACTTCTTTTTTACTTTCTTTATTCAACTCTCCTTTTTCCATAGTCTTTATTTGTTGAATATTTTTTAATTGATCTTTTAGAGAGTTTGTAGATTTTAGGTCGTTATCATTTTCACTTAATTGTTTTTTTTGGGCAACAGGACTATCAGATATGTTTTTCGATAAATTTACGCTCTCTTCATTTTGATCAATATTTTTAATATGGACCAGTTGGATTAAATACATTTCTAATGCAATATTCTCATTTGATATGACTTTTAGATCCTCTATAGTTTTGAGTGTTAATTGCCAAAATAAACCAAGATCCTCCATATTTAAATTTTTGGAAACTTCATCTATCAATCGAAGTTCAGGCTCTGATATAAAAAGATCTTTTTCAATTGGCCCTAAGTTTATTCTTCTGCTAAACAAATAAATTAATTCCAAAATATCGTTGAGAAAATTTTTGGCATCCAATCCGTCCTCTAATAACTCTCTTATATTTACAAGGGCTTCTTTTTCGTTTCCCTCAAAAACAAGCTTTAAAAGGTTTATGAGTTTTGTTTTGTCTGCTAATCCAAGCATTTTTCTCACATCTTCAATTTCTATAACCTTTGTGGGATTTAAACTTTGAAAAACTATCGCTCTATCTAACAAAGAAACTCCGTCTCTTACAGAACCTTCGGAGCCTTTAGCGAGCAATTCTATTGCGCTATTTGAAATTTTTCCTTTTTCTAGATTTGAAATTTTTTTTAAATGGTCTGAAATTTTTAAAACACTAACTCTTTTTAAATCAAATCTTTGACACCTGGATAAAATTGTTATTGGTATTTTTCTAACCTCTGTAGTGGCTAAAATAAATTTTAACTTTTCTGGTGGTTCCTCCAAAGTCTTTAATAATCCATTAAAAGCTTGTTTTGAAAGCATATGAACTTCGTCGATTATGAATATTTTATAAGCCGCACTTGTTGGGTTATATTTTGCACCATCTATTAGTTCACGAACGTCATCAATACCAGTTTTAGAAGCTGCGTCCATTTCAAGAACATCAATGTGATTTGAATTTTCAATTTCTGAACAATGCTGGCAGATTTCATTCTCATTACACATTTTTCCATCTTTAATATTTTTTAAACAATTTAATGCTTTAGCAATAAGCCTTGCAGTTGTAGTTTTACCAACTCCTCTAATACCAGTTAAAAGATATGCGTTAGGCGTTTTTTTTATTTTAATTGCGTTTGAAATAGTTTCGGCAATTACTTCTTGTCCAATAAGATCTTCGAATAATCGAGGTCTATATTTTAATGCTAAAATCTTGGATCTATTTTTATTCATTTATTTAGGAGACCAAACAACCCGCTCTCAAAAGTTCGTGCTGCTGTTTTTACACCCTGACACATTAAACGTATTGAAATCGCCTGGATGGCCTCCAAATTATTATATCAATATAGAATTGAATTCTACAAGCCTGTAATATTGGATTTGTGGACTATTTTTTTTGCCTAAAAGAGGAAGCCTCATAAACGCCCAAGATATTTAGACTTTCGGTATGAAAACTCAATTCCTCCAAAGCTTTTTGTACCTGGCTTTGCTCAATGTGGCCCTCGAGATCAAGGTAAAAATTTGTTTGGTCAAAAGTATTTTTAACAGAAAAGCTTTCTAGCTTTGTTAGGTTAACTTGGTTTGTAGCGAAACCTCCTAAACATTTATACAATGCTGCTGGAATACTTTTTAATCTAAAAATACAACTCGTAACATATGTTTTTCCTTTTTGATATTCTGGTTGTTGCACATTTTTTCCCATCACTAAAAATCTTGTAATATTATATTTTTCATCTTCAATATTTTTTAATAATACTTTTAAACCATATATTTGTGCTGAAAGCTTAGATGCAATTGCGGCTATAGTTTTATCATTACTTTTAGAAAGTTCTTTAGCAGAACCTGCGGTATCAGCAGAAATAATAGTTTGAAATTTGTATTTTTGAATTATTTTTTGGCATTGGTCTATTGCTTGAGCATGACTTCGAACATACTTGATATCCTTTAACTCTGTGTTCTCTTTTACTAAAAGATTATGTTCAACAATTTGAAAATGTTCCGCATATATTTGTAATTTATATTTTGGTAGAAGGTAATGAATATCGGCCACTCTTCCTGCTAACGAATTTTCAATAGGAACCACAATTTTATAGCTCGAGTCCTCGTATGCGATTTTAAAAGTTTCTTCAAAAGTTCTACAAGCCTCGATTGGTGTTCCTTTAAATAGCTCCTCACATGCTAAATGTGAATAAGCTCCTTTTTCTCCTTGAAACGCTACCTTAACTTTTTGTGTCATCTTCCATTACTTTTTTTACTTGGGACAAATCTTGATTTGTATCTACACTAAGCGGGTTCGAAAATACATAACCAACATGAATTTTCATTTTGTTTTCCATTGCCCTCATTTGTTCTAAATTTCTTTCTAATTCTAACTTAGTTCTTTTTAGTTTTACATATCGCATTAAAGCTTCTTTAGTAAAGGCATAAATTCCTACATGATGATAAATAAATTGACTTTTTGAAGAAGAAATATCTCTCTCAAAATCAATAGCCTCTGAATATATAGATTTTTCAATTCTATTTTTTGTAACCACTTTAACAATGTTTTTGTTAAGCAATTCGTCCTTATTTTTTATTGATGAAGCCAAAGTTCCAATATCGCACAGGCCTCTATTTAAATAATCATTTAGTTCAACTATTGAATTTGGATCTAAATTTGGCATGTCGCCCTGTAAATTAATTATAACTTTAGATTTAGAGGAAAAAAAATCTTGAAATCCTTCAAAAATTCTGTCAGTTCCACTGTGGTGTTCTTTTTTGGTAATAAATGATTTGCCCCCATTATTTTTTATTAACTCTGCAATAATTTGATCGGGAGTTACAACTAAGACTTCTCCTACTTTAGATTTTACTGCTAAATCATAAACATGAAGAATTAATTCCTTATTTTTAATTAACTTGAGAGGTTTGTCAGGTAATCTTTTAGCTTGTAAGCGTGAAGGTATGATAATTACTGTATTGCTCATAAATTTTTATGCGGCTCAAAGACGCAATAACACCGAATTTATTTAAAGTCTTTTTAATTAACTCGTGATATATCTACTACTTTAATTACCAAATTTATGAATGGTTTTGAAATAAATAAAATTATAGCCGCTGTTATATTTACAGTTTTAGTAGTTTTTGGCATAGGCAAAATCACGGATTTATTATTTGAAGTAGAAAAACCCAAAGTAGCCGCATACAAAGTGGAAGCTCCAGTTGTCAAAACAGCTAACGCAGAAAAATCTAGTTCAGGCAGTTTTAACTTAAAAGATTTTTTAGCACTTGGAAGTGCAGAGCATGGTCAAAAAGTTTTTAAAAAATGTTCCGCTTGCCATGTTGTTGCAAAAGGTGGAAAAAATAAAATTGGTCCAGCTTTGTACGGTGTATTAGGTAGACAATCTGCATCTATAGATGGGTACAAATACTCGAAGGCACTTGTGGCTCATTCTAAAATTTGGTCATACGAAGAAATGAACGGTTATTTAATTAAACCTCAGGCTCACATTAAAGGTACAAAAATGGCATTTGCAGGCTTGAAAAGTGAAAAAGATAGAGCTTCAGTAATTTTGTATATGAATAGCATGAGCGATAATCCTCTGCCTAATCCTTAATTTATTTCATACACCATTCGATGATACTTTTTTGTGCATGAATTCTATTAAATGCCTGAAGCCAAACTACAGACTGTTTGCCATCCATAACTTCACTTGTTACCTCCTCTTCTCTACTTGCAGGAAGACAATGCATAAAAATTGAATCTAATTTAGCCACCTTCATGATTTTTTTATTCACCTGGTACTTTTTAAGAATTTTTTTCTTTTTGTTTTTGTCACCCTTATCGCTCATTGAAATCCACTTATCTGTCATAATACAGTCTGCTCCTTCGGCAGCCTTGTAAGGATCCTCTGTAATTAAAAGTTGACAATTATTTTTTTTCGCTAATTTAACAATTTTGCTATCTGGCTGATATTTTTTAGGGCAACCAATGTTTAATTTGAATTGAAATTTTACTGCTGCTTCAATAAAAGAGTTTGAGACATTATTTCCGTCACCAATCCAAGCAATAGTTTTATCTTTAATATTCCCCTTTAACTCCTCAAAAGTAAGAATATCAGACATTACTTGGCAAGGATGTCCTTGATTTGTAAGTCCGTTAATAATTGGAATTTCTAAATGTTTTTTAAATTCATCAACATTATTGTGTGAGTCTGTTCTAATCATAAGAATATCCGCGTATTGAGATAAAACCTTTGCGGTATCCTTTATAGTTTCGTCACCTTTGCCATAATGGATTTCATCTTGATTTAAAATAATTGAAGAACCACCTAATTGTTTAACAGCTAAATCAAAAGATATTCTTGTTCTAGTGGAAGTCTTTTCAAAAATCATAATCATTGTCTTTCCATTAAGAGGTTGATTTTCGTCTGGTTGAGAATGAGGTTTGCCACCTCTCTCGGACTTTCTTTTCTTGGCGCTATCAATGATTGATCTTAATTCAACTTTAGATAAATCAGAAATGTTTATAAAGTTATTCATAGGTTAATTCGTTACATACTTTGCTTATAATTTTTATAGCAAAGTCTATTTCTTGTTTTTTAACATTTAAAGGAGGCAGGATTCTGACTACGTTCTCTCCAGCTCTCATTGTAAGAAGCTTGTTATCCTCAAGTTTTTTAATAAATTTGGTTTGATCGTTATAAAGCTGCAAACCTAAAAGCAAACCAATTCCTCTTACTTCTTTGATTACATTTGGATACTCATCTTTTAATTTGTTTAGTTCAGAAATAAAATATTTAGAAGATCTCTGAACATTTTTTAAAAACCCTCTTTGAAATATTTGATCTAAAACTGCATTACCCACGCTCATTGCTAGCGGGTTTCCACCAAAAGTACTACCGTGTGATCCTGGTATCATAGCGGATGCAACTTTTTTGTTCATTAGAACTGCTCCAATTGGAAAGCCTCCACCTATCCCTTTGGCTACTGGCACAATATCAGGTTTAATTTTTGCATGTTCAAAAGCAAAGAACTTTCCTGATCTACCTATTCCACATTGAACTTCATCTAAAATTAATAAAATTTTTTTTTTATTACAAATTTTCCTTAAACCTTTTAGACACCAATCAGGTATAACCTTTATACCTGACTCTCCCATTGCCGTTTCTACCATTATTGCAGCTGTTTTCTTTGTAATTGCCTTTTTTAGACCTTTATGATCTGCAAAATTAAAATGGTCAAATCCAGGCACTTTGGGTCCAAATCCCTCTGTCATTTTTTTTGATCCACTAGCAAAAATTGCTGCTAGTGTTCTCCCATGAAAAGAATCCTTTATACAAAGAATTCTATTTTTTTGAGGTTTTCCTATTGAGTAAAAATACCTTCTTGCAGCCTTGATGGCTGCTTCTGTTGCTTCCACGCCGCTGTTTTGAAACAAAACATAGTCTGCAAAAGTTTTTTGTGTCAATCTTTTTGCAAGCCTTTCTCCTTCAGGGATTATAAAGGCATTTGAAACATGCCAAACCTTTTTAGCTTGTTTATTAATTGCCCTGGTTAGATAAGGATTTGCATGCCCCAAGGAGTTTACTGCTATGCCTTGAACAAAATCTAAATATTTTTTTCCATTAGTTGAGTATAAAAAACTTCCTTTGCCTCTTTTAAAGGCAATTCTTCTTCTATTATAATTTTTAACTAAAGCGCTCATTGGTTAAGATTTTATTTTATATCCCCTTTTATAAAGCAAATAAGATATAAACCATAGCAATATGGATAATATCGTAAGATAGATTGCTCCAATTATTATTGATCCATCTGATTTTTCCAAAAAACTGTACCTAAAACCATCAATCATATAAAAAAAGGGATTGCATTTACTAAAGGTTTGAAGAGATTGCGGTAAATTATTTATTGTGTAAAAAGTACCTGATAAAAAAGATAGTGGAATAATTAAAAAATTTGTAACCGAAGCCATATGATCGAATTTTTCAGCCCACAAACCGGCTATAATTCCAACTGATCCAAGAATAAAAGATGAAACAAAAGTGAAAAAAATAAGGGTAAAATAATTGCTAACTTTTATATCTACTAAGAAATAAAAAGTGCAAATACTAACAATTGCAATCATAAAACTTCTAGTTGTAGCTGCCAAACTTACAGCTAGCGTTACTTCAGCTGGGGATAAAGGCGCATACAAGATATCAACAATGTTTCCCTGAATTTTCCCAATCATAAAAGAAGAAGAAGAATGAGAAAATGATTGTTGGATAACCTGCATTGCAATTAATCCGGGAGCTAAAAAGACTATAAATGGAAAACCTAGCATATCAGATCTGCTATTTCCTAAAGCAAGAGACAAGACCAATAAAAATAACAAAGAAGAGATTAATGGTGATAAAAGTGTTTGAATCCAAACTATCAAAAATCTTAATACTTCTTTTTTATAAAGAGTCCAAAAGCCAATCCAATTTACTGTGCCAAATCTTCTCTTTCCAAACTTATATTTTGTTTCAATTTCAACCATACGTAGTCTTATAACTTCAAAATACAAAAATTCTGTGAAAATCTTT
>PATB01000046.1 GCA_002712255.1 Alphaproteobacteria bacterium | reverse complement strand
GCAACAGCTGCTGCATTTTTGCTTGCCAACTCAATAATTTCAAGATTAAAGTCATTTTTTTTATCAAGTTCTAATTCTTTAATAAGTTTTAACTCCCAATTAACACTTCCATATTGAAGTGAACCAATTTTGATTGTCTGAGCTTCTAACCTAGCAGAGAAAAAAATTACTAAAATTAAATATATTACTATCTTCATAATAAACACGATCTTTAAGTATTCTAAATTACAATAAAATTGTTATCAATAATTATTCGTATATATATATACTTTAATAGTAAATATTAATCTATGGTAAAAAAACAACAAAAATTAGATCTTTTAGGTTTAAAATGTCCAATTCCTGTTCTTAAGCTAGCAAAAAAAATCACTCAAATTAATGTGGGGGATGTTTTAGAGGTAATGGTTGATGACCCCAAAGCTGATAATGACATTGAAGAATTAGTTAAAAACATTAACATCAAAATATTAAATAAGATAAAAAAAAAGAAGATATTAACATTTTATATAGAAAAAACTTAATTATGAAAAATTTGAAAATGGCAGATATTGAAAAAATGAGTTTTGAAGAGGCTTTTGGTGAATTAACCAAAATAATAGATTTTATCGAGAGTAGTGACGTAAGTTTAGATGATTCAATAAAAGTTTATGAGTTAGGTATACAATTAAAAAAGCATTGTGAAAAAAAATTAAAAGATGCAGAAATAAAAATACAAAAAGTTGTTGATAACAAATTAGAACCAATTTAATGAAAGGTAACAATCACATTGAGCGTTTAATTAACTCCTTTTCTAAGGAGTTTGATAAAAAACTAATAAATCTAATCCCTGAAAAACAAATTGGCTCTAAGCATCTTTATAATGCAATGAAATATACCATTAAGGTAGGGGGGAAAAGGCTAAGACCATTATTATTGACGGAAATTTCAAATCTTTTAGAAGTTAAAAATGAACACTCTTTTAGAGCGGCTGCAAGTGTTGAAATGATCCATTGTTATTCTTTAGTACATGATGATCTTCCTTCAATGGATAATGATGATTTAAGAAGAGGTCATCAGACTTGTCATAAAAAATACGATGAGGCAACAGCGATTCTTGTAGGTGACGCTTTCCAATCATTAGCGTTTGAAGTTTTAGCTAATAATAAAACACATAATGATCCAAAAAAAAGAATAATGCTAATAAAAGAATTATCAAAATCTGCTGGTTGTGAAGGTATGGTTGGAGGGCAAATGTTAGATTTAGAAGCAGAAAAAAAAAAACTAAATTTGAAAGAAATTTATAATTTGCAAAGACTCAAAACAGGTGAACTTTTCAGGTTTTCATGCATATCTCCTTGTATACTGGCTGACAAAATCAATAAAATAAAAGTTTTCGAAGAATTTTCCTCAAATCTTGGACTTGCTTTTCAAATTAAAGATGATCTTCTAGATATCGAAGGAGACGAAAGTGAGATTGGAAAAAAAACACAAAAAGATTTAAGTAAAGGTAAGGAGACTTTAATTACTTTGATGGGAAAAGAAAAAGCAAGAGATAAATCTCGAGAACTTATAAAAAAATCTATGAAAATTTTAGATAAATTTGGAGAGAAAGCTAATAATCTTAAAGATCTGACTGATTTTATTATATCAAGAACAAAATGACTTTTAATTTTGAAACTAAGGTTTTTACTAATAAATTTAAAAATGTAAGACTTGATAGTCTCCTTGTTGATATGCAGTTAGTTTCTTCAAGACAAAAAGCTGTTTCTTTGATTATGAGAGGAGATGTCTTTATTGGAGATGATAAAGCGGTTAAACCTGGAAAAATTGTAAAATTTAACCAAAAAGTCTCATTACAAATAAAAAAAAAAGAATGGGTTTCAAGAGGAGGGTACAAATTAGATGCAGTTTTAAAAAAATTTAACGTGATTACAAAAAATAAAGTCTGCATGGATATTGGTTGTTCAACAGGGGGGTTTAGTGATGTTTTAATAAAAGAAAAAGTTAAGAAGATTTATGCTATTGATGTTGGATATGGGCAATTCGACTGGAATTTAAGAAAAAAAAAAGAAATTATTTTATTGGAAAAAACAAATGCAAGATATATGGATAACACTATGATCCCTGACTTAATTGATCTAGTAGTTTGCGATGTAAGTTTTATTTCAGCCAAAAAAGTTTTGGAGCCAAACAAAAAGTTTCTTAGCAAAAAGTTTGAAGTAATTGTTTTGCTAAAACCACAATTTGAGGTTGGTAAACAACTAGTAGGCAAAGGTGGAATAGTTAAAGATTCAAAAATTCATAAAAATTTGTGTATTGATTTTAAAAATTGGATAAATATTTTATTTAAACCAAACTTTTGTGAAATAATTGAAAGTCCTATCAAAGGTCAAAAAGGTAATAAGGAATTCTTATTTTATTTTGGCGTTTTATAATTTTTATTTTTTTCTTGAATAAGCATTAGATCAGCTAAAACTATTGCAACCATTGCTTCACCAATAGGAACAGCTCTTATACCCACGCAAGGATCGTGTCTTCCCTTAGTTTTAATTTTTGTATTTTTTCCCCTAACGTTTATAGTATTTCTTTCAATTAAAATGGAACTAGTTGGTTTTACGGCAAACCTGATAAGCAAATCTTGACCTGACGTTATTCCTCCAAGAGTACCTCCTGAATTGTTTGATTTAAAAGAAGCTTTTTTTCCTTTTGATAAAATTTCATCTGAATTATCTTCGCCTCTTAATTCCGCACTTTTGAAACCCGTTCCAATTTCAACTCCCTTGACTGCTGGTATACTCATGATGCCATAGGCCAATAATGCATCGACTTTATCAAAAACTGGTTCACCAAGTCCAATATTTATACCAGATACATTGATTTCAATTAATGCACCAACCGATGACCCCTCTTTTCTTATTAATTTGATATAGTTTTCCCATTTTTTTACTACCTCTTTATCAGGACAGAAAAAATCATTTTTTCCTATTTGTTGCCAATCCCAATTGTTTCTGTTTATCTTTTCTTTGCCAATTTGAATTAAGGCGCCTCTAATTTTGACTTTTTCTCCAAGAATTTTTCTTGCAACTGCCCCTGCAGCAACTCTAGCTGCAGTTTCTCTGGCAGAAGCTCTTCCCCCACCCCTGTAATCTCTGAATCCATATTTCATTTGATATGTATAATCTGCGTGACCAGGTCGGAACTTGTCTTTAATTTCTGAATAGTCCTTTGATTTTACATCTTTATTGTTGATTAAAATTGAGATTGGTGTTCCTGTCGTTTTTCCCTCAAATATTCCTGAAAGGATTTCAGCTTTGTCATCCTCTTTTCTTTGTGTAGTAAATTTGGATTGTCCAGGCTTTCTTTTGTCCAGGAATTCTTGAATAAAACTTTTTTCAAGTTTTATATTTGGTGGTACTCCATCAATTACACAACCAAGACCAATTCCATGACTCTCACCCCATGTAGTAACTTTAAATATTTTACCAAAAGAATTTCCTGTCATTTTATTCCACAGTTATATCTGGTGCGTCAACAGCCTTCATTCCAACTATATGGTATCCACAATCAACATGCACCACTTCTCCAGTTACTCCAGATGATAAATCAGAAAGCAAATAAATTGAGTTTTTTCCAACCTCTTCTATGTTAGTACTTCTTCGTAGAGGAGAATTATATTCATTCCATTTTAATATATATCTAAAATCTGAAATTCCAGAGGCGGCAAGGGTTTTTATTGGTCCAGCAGAAATAGCATTTACTCTTATATTTTTTTTTCCTAAATCTTCGGCTAAGTATTTGACACTTGTTTCTAAAGCTGATTTTGCAACACCCATCACATTATAGTGAGGCATGACTCTTTCAGCACCTAAATAAGATAAAG
The DNA here is from genome assembly GCA_002712255.1 of Alphaproteobacteria bacterium. GTDB lineage: Bacteria > Pseudomonadota > Alphaproteobacteria > Methylaequorales > Methylaequoraceae > MED-G10. The sequence continues at coordinate 13,633 of PATB01000046.1, read as the reverse complement.
TTAATATTTGTCCCCCATTATTCATTAAGCTTGAAACTCTTTGGCATAAAGCAGTAAAAGAATAACATGATACATTCAAAGTATTTAAAAAGTTGTCCCTGCTTGTATTTAAATAACTTCCCTTTAATTCATTTTTGTCAGAAAATGCAACTGAATGAACTAAAAAATCACATGAGTTCCAATTCTTTTGAATATTTGAAAAAAAATTATCAATGCTTTTGTCATTCTGAACATCGCATTCAAAAATTAAATCAGAACCACATTTTTCTGCTAGTGGGATAAGTCTTTTTTTTTANAGGTTCGTTCACATATGAAAATGCAAGTTCTGCTCCGCATTCATTAAGTTTTTCTGCAATACCCCAGGCAATTGACTTTTCATTAGCAATTCCTAATATNATNCCTTTTTTATTTTTTAAATTTATCATTGAATTCATTATCTATAATCCTAATTTAAATTGAAATCAAAATTTAATGTTTTTATAATACATTTCATCTCAAAAAGAAATAATGAATCCATTAAGAAAATTTAAATCGTGGTACAAAGCTGCAAAAAAGGATTATCCTTTTGATCATACTGCCTTCAATTTATCTACTAGNTACAATAATAGGCCATATTCACGAATGGTGCTGCTTAAAAAAATATTACCAGATGGTTTTATTTTCTTCACTAACCTTACTAGTAACAAAGGNAAACATTTTAAATCAAATAATACTCTTTCAATGTGTTTTTATTGGGAAAATTTGAAAAAACAAATAAGNATTATTGGTAAGGGNGAGGTATGCAAAGAAAAAGAATCTGATCAATATTTTTCAACNCGAGTTCGCGGTAGTCAAATTGGTGCATGGGCATCCAAACAATCNAATGAAATTAAAAGTAGATCGTATTTACTTGATAAGTTTGAAGAATACTCAAAAAAATTTGAAAATAAGCCTGTTCCTAGACCTAAATATTGGGTTGGAATCAAAATTATTCCAACCGAATATGAGTTTTGGGAAGGAGGNGAATTTAGAATGCATAAGAGGGAAGTATATTTCTTAAATAAAAAAAACTGGCAAAAGAAAATTCTTTCGCCTTGACCTCAGGCCGCCTTGAACAATTTAAGTTCATTAAAAACATTTTTTAAAGCATTAGCCAAATCTCTTACCATATTATCAGTATGATTTGGTGAAGCGGTTATTCTCAACCTTTCAGTTCCCCTTGGCACAGTAGGNTAATTAATGGGTTGAACATAGATTTTATATTCGTCTAGCATGATATTACTAGCTTTTTTGCAAAGTTTTGGATCACCTATGATTACAGGAACGATATGGCTCCCATTATCAAGAAAAGGAATNTCGTTTTTCTTTAAGTTAGATTTTAATTTTTCAATAATGTAAAACATCTTTTTTCTTTCTTCATCNGAAAATTTTAAGTGCCTGATAGATGAATAAGCTCCTGCAGCAATGCATGGTGGAAGTGAAGTAGTGAAAATAAAACCTGATGCAAAACTTCTAACAAAGTCTATCAAATCTCTATTGCCTGTTATATATCCTCCAATAACTCCAAATGCCTTCGCCAATGTTCCTTGAATTATATCTATTCTATCCATTACNCCTTTTTCTTCAGCAACGCCGGCTCCTCTCTTTCCATAAATACCTACTGCGTGAACTTCGTCAAGAAAAGTAAGAGCATTNTATTTNTTTGCTAAATCACAAATTTCTTTAATTGGAGAAAANTTTCCATCCATTGAATAAACTGATTCAAAAACTATTACTTTTGATTTGGACTTATTCTTTTTTAATTTAGTTTCTAAATCTNAAATATTGTTATGTTCAAAAATTACTTTCTTAGCCCCTGAATTTCTCATACCTTGTATCATTGAAGCATGATTTTTTTCATCAGAAAAAAAGATACAATCTGGTAATTTTTTTCCTAATGTTGATAGTGTTGCTTGGTTAGCTAAGTACCCAGAATTAAATAGTAGCGCTGATTCTTTTTGATGTAAATAACATAACTCTCTTTCTAAAAGAACATGATAATGATTTGTTCCCGATATATTTCTTGTTCCCCCAGAACCTGCTCCAACTTTTTTAACGGCTTCAATCATACTATCAATTACAAGGNTGTTTTGNCTCATTCCTAAATAATCATTACTACACCACACNGTAACTTCAGAAACTGAATCTTCTTTGTAATTTAATGCTTGAGGAAAGTTACCAGCAATTTTTTCTAAGTCAGCAAAAACTCTATAATTCCCGTCTTCTTTTAGTTTATCTAAAGATTCTTTAAAGATTTTTTTGTAATATGTCATTTTCTCATAAAGCTAAGTGAAACAGAATTTATACAATATCTTTTTTTTGTTGGTAGAGGCCCATCTTCAAATACATGTCCAAGATGTGCGTTACATTTATTACAACTAACTTCTATCCTAGTCATACCATAAGAATTGTCCTCTGAATACTTAATTGCTTTTTTATTGATTGCTTGAAAAAAACTTGGCCATCCTGATTTAGAAACAAATTTATGTTTAGAACTAAATAATTTTTCATTGCAACAAACGCAAGTATAAACTCCTTTTTCAAAAAAATTGTAGAACTCTCCACTGAATGCTCTCTCTGTAGAAGAGTTTTGTGTAACTTCGAATGCTAGTTTACTTAATTTATTCTTTAAGTTTAAATTATCACTCATAATATCAGATATAGTATAATAGAATTATATGAAAAGAAAAAAAATGGTTTTTAGATGATTGTCATTCTTGGTTCAGGAATTATAGGTCTTTATATAGCGAAAAAATTGTTAGAAAACAAAAAAAAAGTTTTGATTTTTGATACTTCTGATGTGAAAGCTAACGCTACATCCGCATCTGTTGGAATGTTAGCACCTTTAATTGAAACAAAACCGTATGAAAATCAATTATTAAAATTAATGATAGATTCAAAAAGATTGTGGGATAAAAATTTTGAAAACAATTTGGTAGCAGATACCATTGGTTTAAAAAAAAATTCTTCGTTATTGATTGCTCAAGATATTGACGAATTTGAAGAAATTAAATTTAAGAAAGAGTTTATTAAAAAATTAGGTCATGAAACACAGATTTTAAATAAGGACGAAACTTTAGAGCTTGAACCAAATTTAAATTCTAACATTGAAGGTTCTTTAATATTTAATAAACATAACCAAGTTGAACCTGATCTTTTGAAAAAATTTTTAACAAAAAAAATTTTGGACATGGGTGGATTGATAAAGAAGCAAAAATATTTGAAAAAATTTAATTTTATTAATAATAAAGTTGAGATAGGCAATTCAAAGTTTATTGCAGAAAAATTGATTATCTGTTGCGGAGCATGGAGCAGTAAGTTATTGGAACAATCCGAAAATATCTCATTTCCAATGCGACCAGTAAAAGGCATTTCAATGATTTTTGAAACTGAAAAAAATATGTTTTTTAATAATCTATGGTTTAAGAATATCTACATAGCACCAAGAAAAGATAATAATCTTGCTGTTGGAGCAACTGAAGATGAAAAAGGTTTTGAGGAGGAAGTAACGCTTGATGAAATTTTTTTTTTGAGTAAGCATTTATGGGAATCTTTACCTGAATTAGAAAAGTTGAAGTTTAAAGAAGTTCGTGCTGGTCTTCGCTCAACTGTAGTAGATGGAAATCCGATAATAGGACCTTTAAAGAAAAATAAAAACATCATTTGTTCATTTGGTCACTACAGACATGGGATTTTGTTGGCACCTTTAACAGCTGAGATAGTGCTTGATTATGTTTTAGAGAAAAAAATTCCAAATAAATACTGTTTTTTTTCTCCTAAAAGATTTAATCTGTGAATATAAATATATTTTATGTTCAAAAAAATTTGTATAGTTAACGGAAATGAATTTCAGATAAATCAAACAGAATTTCATTTGGAGGATTTGGTGGATAAATTTATGGAAGATAAAAACATTAAAGTTGCAGTTGCAGTAAACAATAAGCTTGTCGTGAAATCCGAATGGAAAAAAAAAAAAATTTTTAATGGAGATATTATTGAAATAGTTCAACCTTTCTTTGGAGGATGATTTGAAAAATACAGATAAATTAGAAATTGATGGTAAGTTTTTTAATTCACGTTTAATTATGGGAACTGCATTATTTCCAAATATTAATGTTCTTAATAGGTCTATTGAAAAATCAGAGTCAGAAATTGTCACAACATCTGTTCGAAGATTAGGTTCTAACCAAAAAGATTTTTTTTTTGATCAAATAAAAAAAAAATATACTTTCCTCCCAAACACTGCGGGATGTTTTACAAAAAAAGAGGCTGTTCTCACTGCTGAGTTAGCTCGAGAATCAATAAATACTGACTGGATAAAGCTAGAATTGATAGGTGAAGATGAAATGCTGTTACCTGACCCAATAGAGCTTTACTCTACTTGTGAAACTTTAATTAAAAAAAAATTTAAAATTTTTTGTTATTGTTCAGATGATCCCGTTTTATGTAAAAGATTAGAGGACATAGGTTGTGAAGTAATTATGCCAATGGTGTCACCAATTGGTTCTGGCCTTGGAATAAGAAATGAACACAACCTTGAAATAATTAGATCAATGTGTAAAGGCCTAGTCTTTGTTGATGCTGGAATTGGTAGACCCAGTGATGCTTGTAGGATAATGGAACTTGGGTTTGATGGAGTTCTTTTGAATTCTGCTGTTGCAAGATCTCACGATCCTGTAAATATGGCAGAAGCTATGAATTTAGCTGTAAAAAGTGGCAGAAAAAGCTTTCTTTCTGGGGCAATAAAAAAAACTAAAAGAGCAATAGCGTCAACAACTTTTAAGGGGAAAATTTCAAATTTTTAACTCCGATTGATTTGAGGAATTTCTCAATTTTTTTTTTATCTTTATCAGATATTTTTTTTGATTTTGTGAACTCATGAAGAACATCTTGCCATGTTGCAAGATGTAAAACTTTAATTTTTTTTTTTTTTACCTCAAAAAAATCTATATTGATACCGTAGTTAAATATTACAAAAATCATATTAATTTTAGCCTTCGCTTTTAAAATTGACTCTATAAATTTTACTTTACTTCCTCCATCAGTCATTAGGTCCTCTACTAGAAGAACATTTTCATTTGGTTTTATAATTCCTTCGATTTGAGAGTTCTTACCAAATCTTTTTTTTTCCTTCCTTATGTACGAAAGAGGTAAGTTTAGTTTTTGTGAAATAAATGATGCAAAAGGGATACCTGCTGACTCACCACCTGCAATATTTTTTATTTTTATGAATATGTTATGACTTTTAAGTTTTTCAACAGCAAAATTAATGATTTTTTTTCTTTGCTCTGGAAATGAAATCAACCGTCTGCAATCACAATAAATAGGACTTTTCTTTCCAGATGTAAGTAAAAACTTTTTTTTTAGGCTAATATCTACACACTTTGTTTCAATTAAAATCTTTGCAGTCTGTGACGAAATTTTTTTTGTTTTCCATATTTTGAGTATTAAATTATAACTAATTAAAAATCTATTAAATTTATTTAAAATTTAATTTCATAGTTTTGGTAACCCGATTATTCTTTTAGATCATTATGTTAGACCAGGAAATAGTTAATTTTTTAATTAGTTGGATAAATGAAAATACAATTTATCGTGAAGTATTGTTAAATTTGGAAATTATTGATTTAGAACTTGAGGAATTACAATTTAAAGCCTGCAAAGGTAGATGCCCAATATTAGCTTTTTTCTTTCCACCCAATATTATCTATATTGCCAAACTTAATTTTGAGAATATATGTAATCAATCAATTTTATTACATGAAATAATTCACGTATTCCAATATCAATCTGGTAATGAAATGCAAAATGTTTTTAAAGAAAAAGAAGCATATGAAATTCAGAATAAATTTTTAATTAATGAATCTTTGAAAAATGGTTATTTTGAACAATTGAATGTAAAAAAATGTAGATCAATTCAGTCAAATGTTTTAAAATAGAATTTATGGCTGATTATAAAACAGATTTAGAAATTGCTAGAGAAGCAAATAAAGAAAAGATAATAGAATTAGCAAAAAATAAGCTTGCTATGGATCAAGAAAACCTTATTCCTTACGGACATTATAAAGCAAAGATTAGTGAAAAAGGCTTAGAGGAACTTGACAAAAAAAAAGATGGTAAATTGATTCTTGTAACAGCAATGACTCCTACAACTGCTGGTGAGGGAAAGACAACGACCTCAGTTGGTTTAACAGATGGATTAAATTTTATAGGAAAAAATGCAATGGTTGCGCTAAGAGAACCAAGTCTTGGTCCGTGTTTTGGGATGAAAGGAGGGGCAGCTGGTGGCGGTTATGCTCAGGTTGTTCCTATGGAAGATATCAATCTTCATTTTACTGGTGATTTTCATGCAATAACGTCTGCACATATGCTTCTTTCTGCAATGATTGATAACCATATTTACTGGAACCTTGAACCTAAAATAGATCCTCGAAGAGTAACTTGGAGAAGAGTAGTTGATATGAATGATAGGGCATTAAGATCAATCGTTAATTCTCTAGGGGGTATACCTAATGGTCATTCGAGGGAAGATGGTTTTGATATAACAGTGGCATCAGAGGTTATGGCGATTCTATGTTTATCAAAGGATTTTGATGATTTAAAAGATAGGCTCGGTAAAATTATAATAGGATACTCTAGAGAACTTGAACCAATTTTTTGCAGAGATATTAAAGCTGACGGAGCGATGTCTGTTTTGTTAAAAGATGCTCTAAAACCTAATCTAGTTCAAACATTAGAAAATAACCCTGCATTTATTCACGGAGGACCTTTTGCTAATATAGCACATGGTTGTAATACAGTTTTAGCAACAAAGACTGCACTTAAATTAGCAGATTACGTCGTAACAGAAGCTGGTTTTGGTGCTGATCTAGGTGCAGAGAAGTTTTTAAATATAAAATGCCGAAAAGCCAAACTTTCTCCAGAATGTGCTGTTGTTGTGGCGACTGTTAGAGCACTGAAATTACACGGTGATGCAGATCCAAAAAATCTAGGTCAAGAAAACTTAAATGCTTTAGAGCTAGGACTACCAAATCTTCTAAGACACCTAGAAAATTTGTCAAAGTTTGGTTTGTCGACAGTTGTTGCAATTAATAGATTCCCAACCGATACTGAAAATGAAATTAAAAAAGTTCAAGAAGTTTGTAAAGATGCAGGAGTCAACGCGGTTTTAGCTGAACATTGGTCTTCTGGGGGAGAAGGCGCTGCTAAATTAGCAGAAACTGTAGTTGATACGATTGAAAGCAGTAATTCTAAACTGAAGTTTCTTTATGATGATGGCGATGATCCAAAAACTAAAATTGAAAAAATTTGTAAAGAAATTTATAGAGCTAATGATGTAACTTTTTCTGCTCAAGCTAAAAAGAAATTAAATGAAATTAACAATCTTGGATTTGATAGTTTCCCTGTATGTATGGCAAAAACTCAATATAGTTTTAGTACCGATGCAACTAAAAAATGTGCACCGGAAAGTCATACTATAAACGTAAGAGAAATAAGGTTGTCAGCAGGTGCGGAATTTATAGTTGCAATAGCTGGCGATATAATGACAATGCCGGGCTTGCCAAAAAAACCAGCGGCTTACGAAGTTTGTGTTGGTAATGATGGAAATATCAAAGGGCTTTTTTAAATAAGTTCATAATAAACATTTAAGAATTTTTTTGAAATAATATGTGTACTAAATTTTTGTTCTACGAGACTTCTACTGTTTGAACCAAATCTATATAAAAGATTTTTATTAAAAACTAACTTTTCAATTGATCTAGCCAGAGATTTTGGATCCTTGGGGGGAACTAAAAAACCATTAAAATTATTTATACAAACTTCTTTACAACCTGGAACGTTTGTAGAAATTATTGGTAATTTACAACTTGCTGCCTCTAATAAACCTTTAGGTAATCCCTCACGATATGATGGTAAGATTGAAATTTTTGATTTTTGTAGATAAGGAACTACATCTTGAACTTTAGGCTTCCAAATAATTAAATTTTCCTTAATCCATAAATCTAATTCTTGTTGGGAAATTGATGATCTATTTTTATTATCAATATTACCTAACACAAGCGTTTTAATAAATATTTTTTTTTTTTTTAATATTTTTAATGCTTCAATTATTTCATATATACCTTTATCTTTAAGAATTCTTGAATGAAAAATTAAATCATAAATTTTTTTTTTTTTATTTTCTTTAAAACTTTTTATACAAACCCCAGATCCCTGTATTATTTTTGGAATATTTTTTTTTAAAATTTTTTTATTTTTAAAAACATTAAGATCATCATGATTTTGAAAAACAAAAAAAACTTTATTATTTACAAAAATCTTTAATAAAAAAAAAAAGAGACTTTTATAAATTGTGGTAAATAGGTTTTTATTTATGAAAAGGTAACCCATCCCTACTACACAACAAATAATTTTTGTATCACTTTTTAAGAAAAAATTTGCTACGACTGCATACAATATTGGTTTAAGTGCAAAACATTGAACAACGTTGGGTTTATAATTGGAAACAATAAAACAATAATTTAAAAAACTCTTAATATTTTCTAAAAAACTTACTGACCTTCTATTAAAATTTATATTTTTAGTCTTAAATCCGGAAGATTTTATAATTCTTTGAAATTTTGAAAATTTACAAATAATTTTAATTTCTTTAAAAATTTTGAACGCACTAACCGCTTGATTTATTTTGTGAGTGATGAAATATTCATCTTCACTAACGAAGTATAAAAGTTTATATTTTTTCATAAGGTAATTTTATGTTTTATTATATTGTCGGAATAATAATTTTAATAGCAATTTTGATGTATTTTTTTTTAGAATTTGTTCATCTTCCAAATCAAACTTTTAAAAAATATTCTAAAATTGTTATTCTTTTTTTTCTTATTGGAATAGTTTTTTACTTAATGAGATTTTTTCCGGCTATAATATCCACTATTCCTGCAATATTCATAATTTTATATAGATGGGGAAATATATTAAAATTTATTGCAACAATTTTTTTAAAAAAGAATTATTCAAAACAAAGAAACAGTGCAGTTACAAAAAAAGAAGCCTATCAAATTTTAGGGTTAAAAGAAGGAGCTTCAAAAGAAGAGATTCTTGAGAGTTATCAAAAGTTAATGAAAAAAAACCACCCAGACTTAGGTGGTTCAGATTGGATTACAAAAAAATTAAATGAGGCAAGAGATATTCTTTTAGGTTGAGTTTTTTCTTTTTTTTTATTAACCTCTCCACTTATGTCAGTCATAAAAAAGGCTATATTTCCAATAGCTGGTTTAGGAACTAGATTTCTTCCAGCAACAAAATCAACACCTAAAGAAATGTTGATAGTTTTAGATAGGCCTGTCATTGAATGGGCAGTAATTGAAGCAGCTAATTCTGGTATAGAAGAGATGATATTTGTAACATCTTCAAAAAAAAATTCAATAATAGAGCATTTTGATAGATCTGAGATTTTAGAAACTTCTCTTAAAAAAAAAAAGAAAATTGATCAAATTAAAAGTATTCGCTCACAGAATCAATTAGGAAGTTTTTCTTTTGTTATACAGGATGAACCAAAAGGTTTAGGTCATGCGGTTTGGTGTGCAAGAAAATTTATAGGAAAAGATGAGGATTTTGCAGTAATTCTGCCAGATGACATAATTTTGTCAAAGATTCCTGCTATTAAACAACTTATGAAAATTCATACCAAAACAAAGGGTGGTTCTGTTTTAGGTTTGGAAAAAGTTCCCAAGAAAGATGTATCCAAATATGGAGTTATAAAAATTAGAGACAAATATAATAATTTTTTTTCTATTTCCGAACTAGTTGAAAAACCTAAAATCAGTAAAGCACCTTCAAATTTAACAGTAGTTGGTAGATACTTATTAAATTCAAAAATTTTTAATTACTTATCACGTCAAAAAAAAGGTCATGGAAATGAAATACAATTAACAGACAGTCTTGTCCAACTTATTGAAAAGCCTGGACTTTATGGAATTGAATTTGACGGAAAACGTTTTGATTGTGGTAGTAAATTGGGTTTTATAGAGGCAAATGTAAATTTTGGTCTCAGTGACAATGAAATTCGTTCTAGTTTGAAAGGAATGCTAAAAAAACTATGAATATAACTATTATTGGTACAGGTTATGTTGGTCTTGTTTCAGGAACTTGCTTTGCTGAATTTGGAGTTAACGTTATATGCGTAGATAAAGATTTAAAGAAAATAAAAAATCTTAGGAACGGAATTATTCCAATCTATGAACCAGGTTTAAATGAACTTGTTAAGAAAAATATAAGTCAAAAAAGATTAAGTTTTGAAACTGACCTAAAAAAATCTTTAAAAAATACTAGTGCAATTTTCATTGCAGTTGGAACACCATCAAAAAAAAGTGATGGTCATGCAGATTTATCATATGTATATGAAGTCGCAGAGGAAATAGCCAGAAATTTAAAGGAATATGCTGTTGTTGTAAATAAATCAACCGTCCCAGTTGGCACTGGGCAAAAGGTTTATGATATAATAAAAAAAATTAACCCAAAACTTGATTTTGACGTTGCATCAAACCCAGAGTTTTTGAGAGAAGGCTCAGCTATTAATGATTTCATGAGACCTGATCGAGTTGTTATTGGTTGCAAATCAGAAAAAGCAAAAAATATTTTAAGAGAATTGTATAGACCTCTTTATCTTTTAGAAACACCTATCATTTTTACCCAAAGAGAAACAGCTGAATTGATTAAGTATGCAGCAAACTCTTTTTTAGCAGCTAAAATCACCTTTATTAATGAAGTATCAGATTTGTGTGAAAAAGTTGGTGCAAATGTTAGCGATGTTTCAATTGGAATTGGTCTTGATGGTAGAATTGGAAAAAAATTTCTTCATCCAGGACCTGGATATGGTGGGTCTTGTTTTCCTAAAGACACTTTAGCAATGGTTAGAACTGCACAAGAAGCAAAATCTCCACTTGGTTTAATTGAACATGTTGTAAAGAGCAATAATGAAAGAAAAAAAAGAATGCATAAAAGGGTTTTAAGTGCAGTAGCCAAAATTAAAGAAAAAAAAATAATTTCTATTTTGGGTTTAACTTTTAAACCAAATACTGATGATATGAGGGATAGCCCAAGTTTAGATATCATTCCAGCCTTGCTTAAAAATAATTGTTTTTTAAAGGTTTTTGATCCAGAGGGTATGAATGAAGCTAAGTTATGTTTTAAAGACTATTCTAAAAAAATTAAATGGTGTAAAGATTCTTATGAAGCTTGCGAAGACTCTAATGCTTTAGTAATTTTGACTGAATGGAATCAATTTAGAGCATTAGATTTGAAAAGATTAAAGAAAAAATTAAAAACCCCAATTATTATTGATCTTAGAAACATTTATAACCCTACAGAACTTAAAAATATGGGTTTTGAATATTATTCGTTAGGTAGAAGTATTGTCTAGAAAAAAAATAACACATTTTTTTGATGAAACTATCATTCGAGAATATGACATACGAGGTATATATGAAAAAACACTTTTTGATCTTGATGCAAAAATTTTAGGAAATTTATTTGGACTTAAATTAGGAAAGGGTGAGTCAATCAATATAGCGTATGATGGAAGAATTTCATCAAACAATCTTAAGGAAAATTTAATTAAAGGTTTTTTAGAAGTAGGGGTTAATGTAAATGAAATTGGCCTTGGTCCTACTCCAATGCTTTATTATTCATGCGTTGCTATGAATGTTAGTTCCGGAATAATAGTAACAGGCTCACACAATCCAAAAAATCATAATGGATTTAAAGTGGTTTATAATAATCTACCTTTTTTTGCGGATGATTTACAAAAACTAAAAGAAGAAGCAAAAGGCTTTGTATTCACTAAAACGAATGCAATAAGAAAAAATATTGATGTTAAAAAAAGATATTTATCAAGACTATTAAAAAGTTTTATTCAAAAAAAAGATTTAAATATTGTTTGGGATGCGGGTAATGGTTCAGCAGGAGAAATAATGAAAAATTTATCTGATTCTTTTAAAGGGAAAAAAATAATATTGTTTGAAAAAATTGATGGGAATTTTCCTAATCATCATCCAGATCCTTCTGATCCTAAAAATTTAGAAGATTGTCAAAAATATATCCTGAAACATAAACTTGATGTAGGTTTAGCATTTGATGGAGATGGTGATAGGCTTGGTGTTGTAGATGACAAAGGAAGAATTATACCAGGTGATAAGATACTTCTTTTATTAGCTAAACAGATGCTAAAAAAGAAAAAAATTAAAGTTATTGCTGATGTTAAATGTAGCCAAGTTTTGTTTGATCAAATAAAAAATCTAGGTGGAGAAATTATTATGTCGCAAACTGGTCATAGCCATGTGAAAAATAATTTAAAAAAATTTAATGCCCATCTTGCTGGAGAAATGAGTGGTCATATTTTTTTTGCAGAAGGATACTATGGTTTTGATGACGCTCTTTATGCTGCAGTGAAAATTTTAGAAGTTATAAATGAAAATGAAAAAAAATTATCAGAATTAGTTGACGAAATTCCTAATGTATTTAATACACCTGAAATTAGAATAGAATGCGATGATAAATTTAAATTTGAGGTTATTAAAAAAGTTTCTAAAAACCTTGAAAAAGAAAATAAAAAAATAATTAATATTGACGGACTTAGAGTCTTAAATAAGGATGGTTGGTGGCTTCTAAGGGCTTCGAATACTCAGCCAGCACTTGTTGTTAGATGTGAATCGTCAACAAAAGATGGGCTAAAAAATCAGAAAAAAAATATAACTGAACAATTAAATAAGATAGACTACAATTTTAGTCAAAAAATATTTGGTTGAAAAACTGAATTTAATTTTCTAATTTAATATTATATTTTTTTAAACATGAATGATGAATTAAAAAACCCCTCATCCCAAACTTTGGTTGTTCCAAAGGTAAAGAAAAAAGTACCACAATTGTATAAAGTTATTCTTTTGAATGATGATTATACACCAATGGAATATGTTGTCGCACTTTTAAGAGAAGTTTTTAAAAAATCAGAGAGTGATGCCGTGAACATTATGTTAATGGTACATAAAAAAGGTGCTGGAGTTTGCGGTATTTTTACAAAAGAGATAGCTGAAACAAAAGTCTTTACTGTTATAAGAAAAGCGAAAAGTGACCAACATCCTTTAAAATGTGTTATGGAGCCTGAATAATGATATCTGATGAGTTCGAAAAAACATTACAAAAAGCTCAAGAAAGTGCAAAATCTCTTAACCACCAATACATGACATTAGAGCATTTATTACTAGCCATGACTGACGATGATGATGTAGTTAAAATTCTAGAAGCTTGCAATGTTAATATTAAATTCTTAAAAGAAGAACTTGAAAGCTTTGTTAAAGATAAACTCAAAGATCTGGTGTCTAAAGATATTGATAATGAAGCAAAACCTACCTTAGGTTTTCAAAGAGTAATCCAAAGAGCAGTCATACATGTCCAGTCCTCAGGAAAGGAGGAGGCAAACGGATCAAACGTTCTAGTTGCAATTTTTAGCGAGAGAGAATCTCATGCAGTATATTATTTACAAAAACAAAATTTAAGTAGATTAGATGTAGTTGAATATTTATCTCATGGAGAAAAAAAAAAAAAAAAAAAAAATTTT
>PATB01000045.1 GCA_002712255.1 Alphaproteobacteria bacterium | reverse complement strand
TTTTTTTTCTATTTTTCTTTCATCAAATTCAGGATCTATAGGTTGAATATTCTTGAATCCTAACTGCTTAAGCAATTGCATTCTTCTAGGTGAAGTGGATGCTAAAAATATTTTGTTCGATGAATTCAATCTTACTTATGTCGAAAAGTTATTCTACCCTTTGTAAGATCATAGGGTGTCATCTCTACTGTAACACGATCACCAGCCAAAACTCTAATCCTAAATTTTCTCATTTTTCCAGCTGTATGAGCGATTATTTCATGGTTGTTGTCAAGAAGAACTCTAAACATAGCATTTGGAAGCAATTCCTTAACAACACCGTTAAACTCCATTAATTCTTCTTTAGCCATATCTAATTATTGTTTAATCTGCATTCTATTGATAAAGCATGAGCTTGTAAACCCTCTTCATTAGCCAGAATAACCGCATCTTTTCCAATCACGTTAATATTTTCTTTGGTACAGCTTACAATCGAGGTTCTTTTAAAAAAATCAAGAACATTCAAACCAGATGAAAATTTTGCAGTACGATCTGTAGGAAGCACGTGATTTGGTCCTGCAATATAATCTCCTATTGCTTCAGGAGTATACCTTCCTAAGAAAACTGCCCCAGCATTTTTTATAAACTTTAAAAATTTTTTNNGNTTTTGAACAGCTATTTCTAAATGCTCTGGAGCAATTTGATTACTATACTTTANACAATTTTTTAAATTGTNACATATAATNATTGCTCCATATTTATTCCAACTTTTCTTAGCAATTTCTTTTCTTTTAATTTTTTCTAAAAAGAAATTCACACTTTTTTCAACCTCTAAAGCAAATTTATGATCATCGGTAATNAAAATTGATTGAGCNAGTTCATCATGCTCAGCTTGAGATAACAAATCTATAGCAATATGGTTTGGATTATTTTTATTATCTGCAATAACTAATATTTCAGATGGACCAGCAATCATATCAATACCTACGTTACCAAAAACCTTTTTTTTAGCAGTTGCTACAAATGCATTTCCAGGTCCTACAATTTTATCGACTTTGTCAATTCTTTTGGTTCCAAATGCAAGCGCTCCAATTGCTTGAGCCCCACCAATTTTGTATATTTCTTTAATTTCAAGTAGTTTGGCACAANCTAAAACTAAATTATTCACGTTTCCATTAACAGCTGGAACTGTCATAACTATCCTTTTTACCCCAGAAACAATTGCTGGTACTGCATTCATAATTAAGGATGATGGATACGCTGCTTTTCCTCCTGGAACATAAAGGCAAACAGAATTAATTGGGTTCCANACNCCACCTAATAAAATTCCATGTTNGTCTTTATACATNTCATTCTTAGGCAATTGTTTTCTGTGATAGGATTTAACTCGTTTAATTGAATGTTTTAGAGATTTTATTACTTTTTTATCTATTTTTAGAAATGCTGAATTAATTTCAGATTCCTTAACAATCAATTCATCAAATGATTTTACTTTGTTGTTATCTAATTTATTTGTATATTCAATTAAAGACTTATCAGATTTCCTCTTAACATTTTTTAAAATCTCATCGACAATATCTTCTACNCTTGAATCAATAGACTCTCTTTTTTCTAACAACCTTTCAAATTTTCTTGAAAAATCATTTTCATTTTCAAATAAAAATTTAACCATGAATTATTTTTTTAAATTTTTCTAATATTGAAGTTATATTATCGTTCATTAGCTTGTAAGCAATTTTATTAATAATTAATTTTGATGTTATCTTTAATAGTACGTCTGTTTCTTTTAAATTGTTCTCTTTAATAGTNTTTCCGGTTGANACAAGATCAACAATTGTAGAGCAAATACCTAATTTAGGAGCTAACTCAATTGCTCCATTTAATTTAATGCATTCAGCTCTAATTCCTCTTTTAGCNAAATAATTTGTAACAGTATTTTTATATTTTGTAGCTACTAAAATGTGACCTTGTTTTTCAAAAGCATCGGATGTTGATTTATTTTTTTTAGCAACTGACAGTCTGCACTTTCCAATTTTTAAATCCAAGACCTTGTATATTTCTTCATAATTAAATTCATTTAAAACATCATCACCTGCTATTCCAATTTGTGCAGCACCAATTGCTACGAAGGTTGCAACATCAAAAGGTCTTACCCTAATTATATTTAGGAATTTAAGGTTGGTATCAAACATCAATTTTCTAGAGTCTGGTTGAAAAAATTCATCCTCTGGTATAATTCCAGTTTTTTTAAGTATAGGATTTAATTCTTTTAAAATTCTACCTTTTGGAACCGCCATAATNATTTTTTTCATCAGCTTACTCTCCTGATATTGACTCCACATTTTTTTAATTTTTCTTCCAGATTTTCATANCCCCTGTCTAAATGATAAACTCTATTGACTGTTGTGATCCCATTAGCCATTAATCCAGCAATAATTAATGATGANGATGCTCTTAAATCAGTAGCCATAACTTCTGCTCCCAACAATTTATTTACTCCCAAGATTTCTATTTTTGAACCCTTAAGTTTTATATTAGCTCCCATTCTTTTTAGCTCACTTATATGCATAAATCTATTTTCAAATATATTTTCTTTAAGCTCTGATTTTCCATCAGATTTTAATAGTGAAGCAGTAAGTTGTGCCTGTAGGTCTGTGGGAAACCCTGGATACTCTTTTGTAGATATTTTTATAGATTTGAACTTTTTTTCAATTTTTTTAACTTTAAGTTTTTCTCCCTTTGATTGCTTAATTAAAGATAAAGACTTTAANGGTNAGAAAATTTTAATCAAATGGTTACAAACATCATTATTCAGATTCTTTAACGTAATATTACCTGAACAGCCCATCACACATAGAGCAAAAGTACCTGCCTCAATTCTATCTGGCATGACCTTATGTTCACATCCAAAAAGTTTTTGAGTTCCAAAAACTTTTATTTTTTGAGTGCCATGTCCAGTTATTTTGGCACCCATCTTTATTAAAAAATTTGCCAAGTCAACTATTTCAGGTTCTCTGGCAGCATTTTTTATCAAGGTTGTACCTTCAGCTAAAGTTGCGGCCATCATAAGATTTTCGGTTGCCCCGACAGAAATTTTTTTTAAATTTATATTTGTTCCCTTTAGTTTTCCATCAACGTTTGCTTTAATATAACCATCTTGAATCGTAATCTTCGCACCCATACTTTTTAATCCATCTATATGCAAGTCAACTGGTCTTGTTCCTATAGCGCACCCCCCAGGAAGTGAAACTTCTGCATAACCATATTTTGCTAACAAAGGACCTAAAATAAGAAAAGATGCCCTCATTTTTCTTACTAAATCATAAGAAACATTAAAGCTTTTTGGCACAGAGGTTCTAATTTCACAAATATCTTTTTTAAATGATACATGGGAATTTAATGATTTTAAAATTTTGATCATTAAAAAAACATCAGATAATCTGGGTACATTCTTTAACTTTTTTTTTTTATCTGATAACAGTGTAGCAGCAAGTATTGGTAGACATGAGTTTTTAGATCCGCTGATCTTAATTTCTCCTTCAATTTTTTTTTGTCCACTGATCTGAATTTTATCCATTTTAGAGTTTTGGTAGAGTAACGTCTTTCTGAAACATATATTTTCCCTTTCTGTCTGAATAAGACAAATGGCAAGTCTCATCTCCTTTAAGAAATAAAAATTGTGCTGCCCCCTCATTAGCATATATCTTTGCAGGGAGAGGTGTGGTATTGGAGAACTCAAGCGTTACATGACCTTCCCACTCAGGTTCAAGTGGAGTTACATTTACAATAATTCCACACCTAGCGTAAGTTGATTTACCAACACAAATTACAAGTGTTTCTTTAGGAATTTTAAAGTATTCAACTGTTCTTGCCAGCGCAAAACTATTTGGCGGAATTATGCAAGAGTCAACCTCTCTATCCACAAAACTTGTTTCTGAAAATTTTTTTGGGTCTACAGTAGCAGAGTTTACGTTAGTAAAAATTTTAAACTGCTTAGAAACACGGGCATCGTAGCCGTAAGAGGATAATCCATACGATAGTACATTTTTTTTTACAAGTTTTTCAACAAATGGATCAATCATTCCATGATTTTTTGCCATTTTTTTTATCCAGAAATCAGGCATTATTCCCATTTTTTTTTTTCCTTTCTTCTAGTTATATTTTGTTTAAGTGCTTTCGCTAACTTTGCTTGTTTTTTTTTATTATTATTTGCCATTCAATTCCATTTATTTTTGTTTAAGCATGTTATACTTATCCGACTTACCTTTAGATAATTTTATTGGATATTTTTTTGCATTTTTTTTTATTTTTTTTATACATATTTTTTCTAAATCAAGATTTGCTATTTCAGAAAATCTTAGCAGATATAATAAAACATCAGCAACCTCTTCAGAGACTCTATCTTTAAATTTTTTTTTTTTAATTTTCTGATTAATTGAGGTGTTTTTTTCCCACTGAAAAATTTCTAATAATTCTGATGATTCAATATTAATTGATATTGCNAANTTTTTTAAACTNTGAAATTTTTCCCAATCTCTTTTTTTTGCAAAATCATTTAACATTTTCTGAATTTTTTCAACATTCATTAAGAAATATCCCGAGATCACCCAATTTAGGTAATTTTTTTAGATTTTTTTTTATTAAATATACTTGGATTTGTCTTAATTGCTAACATAATATTTGAAAAAATATGTTTAAAGATATTGTTTTTTAAAAAAATGCCCCTGCTGTCAAAAAAAATTTTTTTTTTAAAAAAAAGAAAAAGAAAAATTATAATACTTTCGGAGTCGAAAACTCTGGTATCAATCTCTACATTTAAATGCTCTAATTGATTAGAGTTAATAATATATGCAGATAACTACATCAGAAAAAATAGTCTGTTATGGGTGAGATTAGTGGAAGAAGCATACAAACTTTATTAAAAGAGAGAATTAATAATAATAAAAATTCTGAGTCACAATAATATCAAAGCGGAATTAAAAAAATTGGAGATATCATTAAAGATAGGAAACATAACATGTTAGCTAGTCTTTTTGTAAAGATCAGTTAGATGTCTGCATAATTAGCTCTTTTTTTTTTTATTCATAATGATATAGTTTGATCTTATGAATGAGATAATTTGGGGAAGATATTCACTTCTTGTTTATACNGGAATNGCAACTGCNTGTTTTTTTATAGCGTCATTTCATAGTATCTTTTTTTTACTNTTCTTGTTGCCTTCATTGNTCTTATTTTTATTAGCAATCAAAGATTTTTTACAAAAAAAAAGATCTATATTATCAAACTTTCCACTACTTGGGAGATTTCGTTTTTTTCTTGAAAGCATTAGACCAGAGCTTAGACAGTATTATTGGGAATCAGATGATGACGANGTTCNATACTCAAGAAATCAAAGGAGTATGGTTTATCAGAGAGCAAAAAATATTGGTGGAGTTAGACCATTTGGTTCACTTGAAAAATTTTATGAAAATGATTTTGTTTGGTTAAATCACTCAATTTCTCCTTCGCATATTNAAGATTCAGATTTTAAAACTAAAGTGGGTATTGGTAAAAATTCATATGATATATCAGTTTTAAATATCTCTGGAACATCTTTCGGAGCAATTTCCCCACCAGCAATTACTTCTTTAAATAAAGCAGCTAGNATGGGAGGCTTTGCGCATAATACCGGAGAAGGTTCATTATCGCCTTACCATGAAAGTGGTCAAGGTGACACAATTTGGCAAATTTCTACAGGATATTTTGGTTGTAGAGATAAAACAGGTAATTTTGACCCTAAGTCTTTTGAACGAAAGGCGAAAAAAGATCAAGTTAAAATGATTGAAATAAAACTCAGTCAAGGAGCTAAACCAGGACATGGTGGCATGCTTTTAGCGCCAAAGGTGACTCAAGAAATTGCAGAAACTAGAGGTATTGAGGTTAATCAGGATTGTATTTCACCTGCTAAGCATACTGAATTTTCTAATCCAGAAGAATTNCTCAAATTTGCAGATAAGCTTAGAAAACTCTCTGGTGGNAAACCTGTTGGAATAAAACTTTGCGTAGGTCATCCGTGGGAAATTATTTCTATTATAAAAACAATGACGACTAAAAAAAAATATGTTGATTTCATAACAGTTGATGGAGCAGAGGGTGGAACTGGTGCAGCCCCAGCTGAATTTACTGACCATATTGGTTGTCCTCTTAAAGATGCNATTGTNTTTGTNGAAAACGCCTTAGTTGGAGCAAATTTAAGGGATAGAGTGAAAATTGGAGCTTCTGGTAAAGTTGTTTCAGCCTTTGATATTGCGCATATATGTGCACTAGGTGCAGACTGGGTAAATATGGCAAGACCATTTATGTTTTCAATAGGTTGTATTCAGTGTAGATCCTGTCATACAGGAGAGTGTCCTACAGGTATTGCAACGATGGATCCAATGAGATATAGAGCAATAGATATAGAAGACAGATCAGAAAGAGCATATAATTTTCATAAAAATACTNTTTTTGTTTTAAAAGAATTACTGGAATCCGTNGGTGTTACNCACACAAAGGATCTGAATAGAAGACATATAGTAAGAAGATTATCGGAGAGTGAGATCAGACTTGCTGATCAGATTTATCCTAGAGCTGAAAAGGGTGAACTTCTAAAAAGAGGAAGAAAAACTATTCTTGACCCCAGATTAAATGTTTATTGGGACAAAGTTTCATCTAGAAGTTTTAATTATATTCCNGGTTCAATTTAACTNAATTAAAATGTTACATTTAAGTTCTAAAAATATCNTTAATGAATAATATATCACATTNTGAGTATTATTCTCACGCAAAGAAAAATATNGAAGAAAAAAATTACGAAAAAGCAAAAGATAATTTATTAAAGTGTCTTGATTTGAAAAACTCATTCGAGACCCTAAACCTTCTTGGTGTAGTTTATATTCACTTAAAAGAATATGATAATTCTATTCAAGTTTTTGAAAATTTATTAAAAAAAAATCTATCAAATCACTCTATTCACAACAATCTTGGAATAGCTTTTAAAAATAAAAAAAATTACATAAGAGCTAGAGAACAATTTGAATTATCTTTAAAACTTTACCCTAAAAACCATTTATCACTTTTTAATCTAGGGAATGTTTTTTTAGAATTAAATCAAGATGACAAAGCTAAGAAATTTTTTGAAGAGTGTCTGAAAATTAACAAAAATTATACGCCAGCATTGCTTAATTTGTCAGTTTTATATTTAAACAATAAAGAATTCAAGAAATCACTAAGGTTATTAGATAAATGTGTTGAGCTAAAAAATGAAAGCCTCCCAGTTCTTGAAAATATTTCAAAAATTCACTTATTNAGTAAAAATTTTAAAAAAGCTGAAATCTACATNAAAAAAATNATAAAAAATCATCCAAATTTTCTNAACAAAATATTTCCTNTAGCACTAGGTTATNTTTATNAAGGNGAATCAACAAAATATAAAAAAATTTGTAAATTTTATAATAAACAACTCGAATCACAAATATCTCAAATTAATTTTAATTATAATAAAACTAGCAAGCCTTTAAATTTAGGGTTTGTCGGTCCAGATTTTAGAAATCATCCAATTGGTTTTTTTCTGAAAGACATGTTACCTGAATTAAAGAAAAGAATTAATGTAAGCATTTTTAATACTTTAAATTATCAAGATGATTTATCAGATTTTGCAAAAAAATATACTAATTGGATGCAATGTGAAGAACTTGATGACGAGCTATTAGCAGAATTAATTTATAAAAAAAAAATAGATATACTTGTTGATACATCAGGTATGACGAGAACAAATAAATTAAGTGTGTTTAAACTAAAACCTGTTAAAACCCAAATTTCATGGGCAGGTTGGCTAGCCTCAACAAATATGAAAGAAATTGATTATGTTGTTGGAGATAAATTTGCTACTCCAAAAAAAGATGATAAAAATTTTTCAGAAAAGGTCTATAGAATTAAAGATATTTGGTGTACTTATTCACGCTCAGTTTTAGATGACTTAGGATTAAAAAAAAACATTAAAATCACAAAGGATGTGATTTTTGGTTGTTTCCAAAGACCAGAAAAAATTAATTCAAATGTTTTAAAAGTTTGGGCACAAATTTTACTTAAAACAAAGAATAGTAAGATTTTTTTTATTAATAAAACAATAGATTCTAATGAAAAAAAAAAAATTACAGATTTTCTTAGAATGAGTAATATAAATTTATCTAGAGTTTTTTTTATTAAGCCTACAAATAGAAAGATTTACATAAATTATTTTAATTCAGTTGATATTAACTTAGATACCTTTCCATATAATGGAGGAACAACTAGTTTTGAATCATCTTTTATGAATACCCCTACTTTAACTATGAAAAATAATTCCTGCATGTTTAGATGTGGTGAAAGTATTAACAAAAATTTAAATATGAATGATTGGATAGCTAATGATGAAGACGACTATGTAGACAAAGGAATTTATTTTTCAAATAAAAAATTTTTAAAAAATATAAGAAAAAAAATAGATTCCCAAAACAAAAAATCTATTCTCTTTGACTCAAAAAGGTTTTCAAATGAGTTTGTTGATATGCTTAATCAAATAGTATAGTTAATTATAAGGTTTAAAGGATTTGTAAAAATACTTTTTTTTTTTATTTCTTTACAAATAAATTAATTGATTACAAATTAATTTTGTAAGTAAATTAGTTTTAAACAATAGAGTTTAAGCAAAGCCCTCTTAGTTTAATAGTAAAACAGGGTCTTGGTAAGACTCAGCCACTGGAGCGTAACCAGTAGAGGGCACCATTATGCAAAAGAATTTAACAAGATCAATATTTCTGGCCTTTTTCTTTGGAATATTAACGGGAATTTTAACTGGTTATGTGTCCAATTTTTCTAATGATGTATCAAAATATATTGTTGGTATTTATAGATTTGGTGGTGATGTCTTTTTAAAAATCTTAAAAATGCTTGTAGTACCAATAGTTTTTTTTTCACTAGTGAGCGGGGTTTCAAACTTAAATAATATTACATCTCTGGGAAGAATAGGAATTAAAACGATAAGTCTGTATATAATTACAACATTATTTGCGATCTCAATTTCTCTAACAATTGGTACGTTTCTTGATCCTGGAAACTCAGTCTCAGTTATTTCAGATAAAAATGCTATAAATTTAAATTCACCTCCATCAATTGGATCTGTTTTTTTAAATATCATACCTGAAAATCCATTTAAATCTTTAGTTGAAGGAAATATGTTACAAGTTATTTTTTTTGCAATTTTATTTGGTGCATGCTTATCTAGTTTAAAACAAAATACAGTCCTCATTGGTATAGTGTTCAAACTAAATGATTTAATTTTGAAAATGCTTGAAGTCCTAATGAAAATTGCACCACTAGGGATTTTTTGTTTGATTGCAAAAACTTTTTCGTCGCAGGGAATAGAGTCAATATTAGAACTTTTAAAATATTTTCTGGGTGTTGTCATGGTTCTATTTATTCATCTTTTCTTGGTGTATCTTCCTTTAGTAAAATTAATAGCTAAAGTAAATATAAGTTCATTTTTTGCTGGATTAAAAGAAGCTTTATTATTTGCCTTTTCTACATCGAGCAGTAGCGCAACCATACCAATCACACTCAATAATTTAGACAAGAGTTTTAAAGTTAAAAAAAAGATCTCTTCATTTACTGTGCCTTTGGGCGCTACGATAAATATGGATGGTACAGCAATTATGCAAGGAATGGCAACAATCTTTATAGCAAATTTTTATGGTGTAGAATTAATTTTAACTGATTTTTTAACTATAATAGTTACCGCAACTCTTGCATCAATTGGAACTGCTGGTGTTCCAGGTGTTGGTATGATTATGCTTGGGATGGTACTCAATCAAGTTGGACTTCCTCTTGAAGGAATTGCCATAGTTATGGGAGTAGATAGGTTATTAGATATGTTAAGAACATCTTTGAATGTTGCTGGAGATGCAACAGTTACACTTATAATAAATAAAGTTGAAAAATAATGAGTTGGTTTGATGTGGAAGTTGAAATTGATGTTTTTGGAAAAGTGAATGAACTAATTGAAGCTGAAAACAAAGATGATTGTGAACTAATTGCTATACATTTAATTTCAAAAAAATTTAATTGTTCAAAAGATATTATAAATATAATTAGTTGCAAAAAAATTTCTAAATTGCAAATTTTATTTGTTTACCTATTGGTTCTGAAACTATTTGATTGTCTCTCATCACAACTTCTCCATTTATAATTGTGAAGATAGGAAAGCCTTTTACTTTAATGTTATCATATGGTGTCCAACCACTTCTACTGGCAATCCATTCATCAGTTATAGTAAATTCTTTATCTAAATCTACAATGGTAAGGTCTGCATCATTTTTTATTTTAATTTCACCCTTGTTTAAAATTTTATAAATTCTTGAAGGATTAAAACTAACCAACCTAACTAAATCATGAATGCTAATTTTTTTTTCGTTAACAAAATTAAGCATGATTGGTAATAAAGTTTGAACACCAGTCATTCCTGATGGGGACTTTGGATACTTTTGTTTTTTTTCTTCAATTGTATGAGGTGCGTGATCTGAACCAATAACATCAACAACTTTATTCTGAACACCATTCCATATTCCAATTTGATGATTAATATCTCTAATTGGTGGATTCATCTGAGCTAAAGTACCCAATCTTTCATAGCACTCTGGTGCATTGAAAAATAAATGTTGAGGAGTGGCTTCGCAAGTAGCAAAGTCTTTGACTGATTTTAATAATTCAATTTCATCTTTTGTCGAAATATGTAAAACATGAACTTTTTTATTTAATTCACTGGCTATTTTTAAAAGTCTTTTTGTACTATTTAAAGCAGTCTCAACATCTCTCCATTTTGGATGATATGAAACATCGACATCTTTACTTTCAAGTATTGATTTTCTATCTCTCAATCTATACTCATCTTCACTGTGAATGGCTACCCGCCTATTAACACTATTCAAAATTTTTTTTAGACTTTCATCATCCTCTACAAGTAAATCTCCTGTAGAAGAACCCATAAAAATTTTTACCCCACAACACCCTTCCAATAATTCTAGTTCTTTTAAAAATTCAATATTTTCTTTTGCTGCACCTATAAAAAAACTATAGTTACAAAAAGCATTTTTTTGAGCAATTTTAAGTTTTTCACTAAGTGCATCTTTGTTTGTAGTTGATGGCTTTGTATTAGGCATTTCAAAGACAGAGGTTATACCTCCCAAAACAGCACCTTTGGTACCACAAAAAATATCTTCTTTATAGGTTAATCCAGGTTCTCTAAAATGAACCTGAGAATCAATTGCCCCAGGAAGAACTAATAGGTTATTTACGTTAATTTTTTTTTTGAATTGGTTGCTTTTTAAATCGCCAATAGCTTCAATCTTAGAATCTTTTATACCAATATCAACTTCTTCAATCTTTTCATCCGGGAGACACACCTGTCCGCCACTTATTAATAAATCAAAACTTTTACTCATAATTATTTATTCACATTTGAAATGATATCAAAAAAATTACCATTTGTTCTTACTTTTTTAATATTTACTAAATACCAGATTGATATAAAAATCATATGCCAAAGTGGTCTTATCATTTTTTTGTTATTAATTGCATTTCTGCAAATAAATCTTATTTCATCTTCGTTAAAGAAAATTTTTAAAATCTCGTTTTTAGGAAGAAATTCCTCTAAGTATTTAGACTTTTTTGGTATCCAATACTCAATTGGCAAAGTAAATCCTTTTTTTTTTGAAAAAGAATTATAATTTTTTATTTTATTTCTTAAAAAGGATCTAATTAAGTATTTTCCATATCCTTTTTTTTGTTTAAATTTATCATCTAAATAAAAAAATTTAGCAAATAATTTTTTATCAATCAGTGGAGTTCTTCCTTCCATGCCATATGCCATCAAACATCTATCAAGTTTTACGAGCAAATTGTTGGGCAACCAATTAAGATAATCAAAATATTGAAAACTTTGAAGTTTAGAAAGTTCTGAATTTAAATTCATTGATTTTTTTAAGCTAAAATCCCAATTTTTTTGTCTTAAAAATTTCATCTTTCTAAAAGCACCTTTGTAGCGATTTTTAAGAGACTTGTATCTTCCGTATCCAGCAAAAAGTTCATCACCTCCTTCTCCACTTAAAGCTACTTTAAAATTTTTTGAAGCTTCGCTAGCCATTTTAAAAGTAGGTAGGATTGCATAATCTGCAATTGGCTCGTCGATATTTTTTGCTGCAAAAGGAAGTAAACTCCAAAAATCCTCTTCCTTGAAATTAATTTGATTAAATTCAATGTTAAATCTATTGGCTATACTTTTAATTGAATGGTTATACTTTTTCTCATCACTAACAAAATTAACGCTGTAAGCACATATTTTTTTATTTAAATTTAAAATTTTCATAAAATACATGATTAATGTTGAATCAATTCCTCCTGAATAAAATAAACAGTATGGAACATCGCTTCTCAAATGAACTTCAACACTTTCTTTTACATTTTTAAAAATAAAGTCATCGTCAATCCTCAAATAATTTTCTTTTTTTTTAGGAAGATTATTTATTTCACTTATAGTTATTTTTCCATCTTTAATAACAATTATCTCACCTGGTCTTACTCTTTGAATTTCTTTAAAAATTGTTTTTTTCCCTGAGCAGTACTGTAGTTGAAAAAATTCAAGAAGTTGATTTTCTGATATATTTAAATTTTGTAAATTAGTTTTTTTTATTGATTGTATCTCAGAACTAAAAACTATTCCTTCATTCATTAAAGAAAAATAAAGTGGCTTTATTCCGAATAAATCTCTTCCTAAAATTGTTACATTTTTCTTTTCATCATAAATTGCAAATGAAAACATACCTCTTAATTTTTTAAAACCCTCAATTCCATATTCTTTATAAACAGCCAAAATACTCTCAGAATCAGATTTGGTTTTATACTTATATTTTTTTGTTTCTTTTCTAATTAGTAAATCGTTATAAATCTCCCCATTTGCAATTAACACAAGTCCTTCATTTTTTATAGGTTGTGCTCCACCATCAATATCAACGATTGACAATCTAGTATGGATTAGTTTTACATTTTCTTTTTCATAAATACCATGCGAATCTGGTCCTCTATGAGCAAGATGGTCAATTATTTTTGAAAATCTTTTTAAAAATATTAAATTTTTTTTTTTTAATGATACTCCAGCTATTCCACACATTGTTTTTTTATTTTTTCAAAGAAATTAATATATTTATTTATTATCAGATCTTCAGAAAAGTTTGATTCATATTCATTATAACCATTCCTGACTATTTTTTTTAATAAAGATTTTTTAGATTCTAAAAATTTTACTTTTTCAATTAGGTCAAAAAAATCTTCATTTTTAAATTTTAATCCATTTACATTATTTTTTATCAAAATTCCAGGACCACCAGTATTAGAAACAATAACCGGAATTTTATGAGCCCAACCATCAATTACGACATTTCCAAATGGTTCGTGTCTAGAAGGACAAACTAATAAATCAGCAGAATTCATAAATTCTGAAATATTATTTGTCCATTCATAAAAAAAAACTTTTTCTTGAAGATTGTGTTTTTCTAAAATTAAATCATAAAATTTTCTTTCGGAACCCTCACCAACAATCCATAAAATATAGTCATTCAAATATGTCATCGCCTTTAGCAAAACATCAATTCCTTTATTTCTATGAAATCTAGCTAGACATAGAATAATTTTTAGGGAGTTACTTTTTTTTTTTATGGTTTGGTTATTTCTATTAACAAAATTTGGAATACATTCGACCTTTGTTGAGTCCCACCCTGATTCAATAACAAAATCTCTCAAATCATTTGTATTAGTAATTATAAAGTCACAGTTTACATAATTTTTTATTTTATAATATCCACCAATCCTTCCAATATTTATCCAACCTTTTGATTTCGGAAGAATCTTTGATGCTCTATTCATCCAAGATAGAACAATATTTGGTTTAAAATTATCTATTACATCTGTAATTTCTTTATGACAAAAAGGATTGTAGAAATAGAAATTATTAATTTGATGAATACTTTTTATTTTTTTTTTTAAAAAAGAAAATCTTTCTTGATTTTTTCTAATGATTAACTGTAGGTTTATATTTTTTTTTTTTTTCAATGGCAAAAGACAATCTTTCAAAAAACTTTTCTGCACCACCTTGCTTTGATCCACCTAAAATATTTAATATTTTTAATTTATTATTTTTTTCCATTTTTTTGCTATCTCTGACCACCTGAAATGATTATCATTTTTCAAAAGATTTTTATGCATTTTCATCCAAATTTTATTATCATTCAAGAGTTTTATCGCTTTTAAATTAAACTGTTCATCACTTTTACAAACAAACCCGGTTTTATTGTCTAAAATTCTTTCTTTCATTGAACCAAAATCACAAACAACAGCAGGAATACCAAGCGCTTGTGCTTCTGCAGCTGCCATGCAAAAAGTTTCATCTTTCGTTCCTTTGTATAAAAATATTCTGGATTCATTAATTTTTTTAAATAACTCTTCCCTTCTTAAGGGTTTGTAAAGATTTACACCATAATCTTTTAAAGAGTCAGCTTTGTTCAAAATTTTTTCTGAACTCTTAGAGTGTTTTTTTCCGAATTGACCGTACGTTGTAATGCCTGTAAATAAATTTAGCTTTGCATTTTGTACTTTTGGATAAATCCTAAGTTTCCAGTTTTCCAATAACCAGTCTAAATCTCTAAGAGGATTAGAAGTAAAAATAGCAACAGGGTTAGGTACCTTTTTTTTCCTTTTTTTTAAAATTTTGTCATCAATACCATAAGGTATTACTATTCTTTTTGCTGAAGGAGCCCAAAAAGGGTAGGTACTTTTATGATACTCACTTGAAAAAATAATATTAAATTTATTTAAAAATAATTTTGATAAATATCTAAATTTTAATAGATATTTAGCTGGATTGTGAATCCAAAAAAATCTTTTTTTACAATCTTTTTTAAAATTTAAAAACTTATCTCCTCTATTAACAACTAAAACATCGAAATTCTCATCAAAAATTTTTTCATTTAATTTTTTCCATTTGACATTTTTTATTAGTCCTTGATTTCTACAATTATTATAAACTACTACTTCCAAATTTAATTTAGCTAACTCCTCTACCAATGATACAAAGGCTACTTCAGCACCACCCAGTGCTTTTTCTCTGAACAGAACAGAATCAAACTCTATTCCATTATCAATAAATAATACTTTAGTCATTTTCATTTTCTATTTTATATTTTAAATAAGATAATATAGGGTATAAACTCGCCGTTATTGCAATAGCCAAACCAATATCCTTTTCCTTAAAACCTTTTCTCAAAATATAGCACTTCCAAAATCTTGAAAAAATCCTCCTTAAATTTTTCAAAAATGATTCATTATTTTCATTTTCTTTTAAATCTTTTGCTCTTGCAGTTGAATAACTATTCAGTTTACTGAAAAGATCAAAAATGGATTTACAGTAAAAATGTAAAATTTTTTTTTCTAATGTTTTCCCTTTTTTCCCTTTTAATAAAATTTCTGGATGAACTCTCTGCATTCCCCAAGTTTTACAATTTTTTTTAAATAGGCCAGCGTAAGAGGACTTGCCAATATAGCATCCCCAACCAAACTTAATAATTTTTCTGCCAAAAAAATTTTTTACATTGATCAAGTGCCAATCTTTTTTACTTGACTTAATAACACTAAGAATTTCATGTTTTAAATCATTTGGAACCCTCTCATCTGCATCAATCTCAAAAATCCATCTTCCGTTACATTTTTGAATACCATAATTTCTTCTTTTTCCCTCAATATCCCATGAACCTTCATAAATTTTATTTGTATATTTTTTTGCAATTTTTTTTGAATTATCTGTACATTTATCTAAGACAACTACTATTTCTTCTGCAAATTTAATAGTTTTAAGACATTGCTCAAGTTGTTTTTCCTCATTTCTTACTATTAATAACACCGACAAATCAACCATTATAAATCTTTGTAAAAATTGACTATTTTTTTATATACATGATCAACTTCTAAACCTGTCATTAGTGAATTAACCTTTTTTGGGTTAAAACCATCATAACTCATCAATTCGTTGTAACTCTTAGGGCTTTTTATTGCTAATGTTTTAGAGCCAAAAGGACTATACTTTTTTATATCACTGGGACCAAACAATCCAATGGTAGGTACCTTAGCTAAAGCCGCTAAGTGCATTAAACCAGAATCATTACCGATAAAAAGATTACTTTTTTGCATGAGAAAATACATCTCTATCAAATCAATCTTACCAACTAAATCCAATAAATTGATACTCTTATTTTCTATTAATTTTTTCATTTTTTTTTTTTTCATTAACAGCACCAATTGTAATAAATATTGATTTCTTAAATTTTTTTTTCTCCTTTTAACTTTAAAATTAGTTTTGCAAATCTCTCAATTGGCCACGTTTTTCCAATCCAATTAGCACAAGGTGCTACTAAAATATAGCTTTTGTATTTTTTTGTTAATAACTTGATGATTTCAACATTTTTAATTTTTTTTTTTAGATCTAAATTTATATTAGGGGGAAGATTTTTTTTACTAACTAAAGATGAGATACTTTTAGTTTTATGTAGTTCACTATTAACTAAATTTTTGTAAATAAGTCTTTTTTTTGTAAATAAGAAAAAACCAACCGCACTACCTCTTAGGTCAATCACATAGTCCCAAAAATTTAAAATTACTCTACTCCATAGATATAACCAATGTATTGAAAACTTATTTTTTTTAAGAGAAATAATTTTTTCGATGTTTCTACAGAATTTAAATAAATTAAATGGTAGAGGACCACAAACAAAGGTGACCTGAAAACCCTTATCCTTAAAAAATTTGTTCAATCCAGATGATAAAATTGAATCACCTAGTCTGTTAGAAGAAATTATTAATACTTTTTTCATCTATTGAGCCTTGTTAAAAATAAATAATGAAATAAATTAAATATAATGTTTATAGAAAAAAGTATATTTAATATTAAAAATAACATTTTAATTCTCATTGAAGGGGACGACAAATTTAAATTCATTCAAGGAATTATATCAAATGATATTCAAATTTTAAAAAAAAAAAAATCAATATATGCTTCAATTTTAACTCCTCAAGGAAGATTTCTATATGATTTTTTTATTACCAATTGGGAAAATAATTTTCTACTTGAATGTTGCAAAGTTGATAGCGAAGAAATTTTAAAAAAACTAAATTTATATAAGCTTAAATCAAATGTAAATTTTAAGATTAAAGAAAATTTTGAAATTTTCTTTACCGATAATGCTATTTTAAAAAAGGTTAAGGAATCGTTTAATAATAAACTCCTTTCATTCTCAGACCCACGCTTCAATGGTGAACTTACAAGAATCTACATAAATAAAAAAAATTCAAACGAATTTGTAAAACATTTTAACATAATTAGTGAAGAAGAGTTTAATGAATTTAGGTTATCTAAATCTATACCTGATTTTAATGTTGACGCCCTAAAAAATAAATCACTTTTACTTGAAATGAGATTTGATGAACTTAATGGTATCTCGTGGGACAAGGGTTGCTATATGGGTCAAGAAATAACAGCAAGAATGAAATATAGGAATATTGTAAAAAAAAAGATATTTACTGTTTCAATTAGCTTAAAAACAAAATTAGAAAAAAAAATATTTTCAAATAAAAAAGAAATTGGTGAATTATTTAGTCATAATAAATCTGTTGGAATAGCATATATTAGTTCTGAATTCGATTATACAGAAAACAGCGAGATTATTTGCGGAGACTCTAAATTAAAAATTTCTTTACCTTGGTGGTGTAAAACAAAATCATAATATTTTTTTTAATTTTTTAACTGTAGAAAATGGCTTGTTTTTATAGCTTAGAAGTTTATCAAGTTTTTTTACTCCGTTGGTTCCAAACTCTCTCATTATTGTTTTTTTAATCCATGAAATATCTTGATCATATCTTTGATTCTGAATATTTTTATTTTTTTTTAACCATAACCATCTTCTTTGAATTTCTTTAAATAGCAAATCTAATCCTAGATTTTTAACAACTGATGTTTTAATTATCTCTATATCCCAATCATTTGGAGCTTTAAAATAATTTTTACTATTTGTTAGTTCTGAGTATGTTAGATTTGCAATCGTTTCAATATCAGACTTTGTAACTACAACAATATCAGGAATTTCAAAAATACCTGATTTCATAAATTGTATGGTGTCACCACTTCCTGGTTGAACGCATAATATAACTGAATCAACTACCTCTTTTACGTTTGTTTCAGATTGCCCTACTCCCACAGTTTCAATAATAACATAGTCAAAAATCGATCTCATTACAGTCATAGTTGGAAAAGTTAATTCAGAAAGTCCTCCCAAAAAATCTTTCGCTGCCATTGATCTTACAAACACATCATTGTCATTCGGATCTAACAAGAATCTTGTCCTGTCACCCAATAAAGCTCCACCAGATTTTCTAGATGATGGATCAATAGCAATAACTCCAACAGATTTTTTATTTTGTCTAATTTCTAAAATTAACTTATCTACAAGAGATGACTTTCCAGCACCAGGTGGTCCGGTAACCCCAATTACATGTGATTTAGCTTTCAAATGAAACTCATCAAGCTTACCAATAATTTCAACTGTATCTCTATTAATTTCTATTTGTTCTAACAAGTTAGATAGAAAAATTTTTTTTTTTATGCCTTTCTTCATAAATATTATAATGCAGAGAAATTAAAGAAATTATTTACTGTTTTTTTACAATCACTAAGCAATGAAAATCTATTGGTTTTTATTTTCGTATCAGAGACATTTACCATAACATTGTCTAAAAAATTATTAATACTTTTTGATAATTTATAAAAGGATTTTTTATTTAAAACTTCAGAATTTTTAATGTAATCTTCCTTGAGAGACAAGGTGTCTAAATGTAACTTTTCCTCCTCAATATTTTGAAAAAGATTTTTATCAATATCTTTGTAAATTTCTTTTTCGCTAATTATAGATTCAAGTCTTTTATAGGATTTCATGAAGTCCTCTCCTTCTTTTGAGTGTATGAATTCTTTAAACCTTCCTACCTTTACATATATAGATAAAGGATTAAAATCTTCTTTTTGAAGACAACTTTTTATCAAATTAGGACGAAAGCCTTTTTCTAGTAATAATATTTCGATCCTTTTATTTAAAAATTCTACAACTTTAGATTTATCAAATTTAATTTTAATATTTTGATTTTTATAAATATTAATTAGAACACTAAACAAAAGAGAAAAATTTAAGCTAATTTTTTTATGAATAAGTAAGTTTATTACCGACAACACCATTCTACGAATTCCAAATGGATCACCAGAACCAGAAACTTTTTTTTCTGAGGCAAAAAATCCGAAAATACTGTCAATCTTTTGTGATATTGACAAAACTAAAACTAAATCATTCTCTACATTATCGTTTAAAAATTCATACTGATAAGAGAAAGCATCACAAATTTCCTTATCAAAACCCAGAAGCTTTGCGTAAAATCCACCTACAAGTCCTTGTAGAGACGGATATTCTCTGACCAGTTCTGTAGTTAAATCAACATTTGAGTATAATAAATTTTCAAAGTTTTTGCTAATATCGAGTTTAATTATCTCTGAAATTTTTAAACATAACTGCTGAATTCTTTTTGATCTATCTAATAATGTCCCAAGATCATTGTAAAAAATGATTGAAGATAATTTTTTGGCTTTTTGTGAAAATTTTGTTTTATTATCCTCCTCTATAAAAAATTTAGCATCTTTAAACCTTGCAGTAAGAACATTTTGATTCCCAAAAATTAAATTTTTCTTTTTATTTAATTCTAGATTGGAAACAAAACTAAAAAAATTACTTAAATTTCCATTTTTTTTTTTAAATGTAAAATTGTCTTGTTTCTCTGAAATAATTGTTTTCAGAAGAAAATCAGGCAAATTGAAAAAAGCCTCGTCAAAGGAACCAAAAAATACATTTGGCCATTCAACAGAATCAGATACCCTTGACATTAGTTCTTTATCATAATTTAAATTTAATTTATTTTTCTCACAAAATTTTTTTAGTTCACGTTCTATTATTTTAATTCTCTCTTCTTTATTAAGAATAACAAAATAATTTTTTAGATTTTTTTTATAATTTTTTGAATCATTACATTTTATTTTTTTTTTGAAATAATGATAATTTCCGTAAGTAAAATTATCTGATTTAACGCCTGCATAATCAAAATTAATAATTTTCTTATCTAATAAACATAAAATACTTTTAATTGGTCTCGACCATTTTTCATTAAATGAAGACCATCTCATTGATTTTTTCCATTTTATTGAAGAAAGAATTGAAAAAATTTCTTCCTGAAAAATTTCAAATAAAGGTTTTTGTTGTATTTTTTTTTCAAAAAAAAAATACTCCTTTCCATTTTTTTCTTTCTTAAATAAAAGCTTTTTACTTTTTATACCTTGGGATTTAACAAATCCTTCCAGAGCTTTATTGTCTGCAGAGGTACTCGGACCACGAATTTCTTTTATTGATTCTGTAACTTTTTTTTCTAACCCATTTATTATAACAGTAATTCTTCTTGGAGTAGAATAAGTTTCAATCAAAGAAAAGTCTATTTTTTCATTTTTTAAAAAATTAGCAAAAGAAACCTTTAACTCTTTTTCTGCTAATAGTTGCGCAGAGGAAGGTATTTCTTCTCCATAAACTTCTAATAAAAATTCACTCATAATTTTTCAACCATACTTGTGCAGCACTTTTGAACAAGGGAACGTATTCTGAGTATGTAGGCTTGTCTCTCATTAACAGAAATTACTCCTCTGGAATCTAGTAAATTGAAACAATGGCTTGCTTTGATACACAATTCATAAGCTGGAATTACAAGTTTCTTTTCAATAAGTTTTTCAGCATTAATTTCTAAACTCTCAAATAATTGGTATAGATCTTTTTCTGAAGCATATAAAAAATTGTAATAAGATTGTTCTTCTTCGTGTTTTTTAAATACTTCCCCATATTTTGTTCCATTATTATCCCAAATAATTTCAAAAATATTATCTACATTTTGAACAAACATAGCTAGCCTTTCAAGTCCATAAGTTAATTCTAAACTGACAGGGTTACAGTCAAAACCCCCAATTTGTTGAAAATATGTAAATTGACTTATTTCCATTCCATTACATTGA
>PATB01000044.1 GCA_002712255.1 Alphaproteobacteria bacterium | reverse complement strand
CCCCCATTGTCCAATATTCCCCACTGCTGCCTCCCGTAGGAGTCTGGGCCGTGTCTCAGTCCCAGTGTGGCTGATCATCCTCTCAGACCAGCTATAGATTGCAGGTTTGGTGAGCCATTACCTCACCAACAGCCTAATCTAACGCGGGCTCATCTAAAAACGGCCGAAGCCTTTGCCCCGAAGGGATTATGCGGTATTAGCTGTCGTTTCCAACAGTTATTCCCCATTTCAAGGTAGATTCCCACGCGTTACTCACCCGTTCGCCACTAAGAGATCTGGAGCAAGCTCCAGGTCTTCGTTCGACTTGCATGTGTTAAGCATGCCGCCAGCGTTCGTTCTGAGCCAGGATCAAACTCTCAAGTTTGAGAAAACTAAGTTAAACTTAGTATTTGAACCCAACACAAACATGTATTCATCATACAGAATGTGTTGTAGTGAATTATCACCACCTACACATTCCTTTANTATTCAATTTTCAAACAGCTAAAATTATCAAAAAATNATTGATAATTCGTGAAGATTGTTATATGCATAATACTTGTAATGGTCAATCTTTTTTTTTATAAAAAGTACTACTTTTTTTAATTCTAATAATTTCATATGTTTAAATTTAATTCAAAGAAATTCAATACTCTTATTTTACTAGTTCTAGTCTATGTTTCTGTTAAAAATTTTTCTTCATTCAACGATTCTGAATTTGAAATTGTTGAGGAATTAGATAATTATAATTCTTTCTTACTTGAAAATGAATTTAATGACAGTGAGACAATTGATGAAAAATTAAACCCTGAAATAAATAGGTTTGAGCTTGTTAAAAAACAGGAAAACAAAAAAGAGGATTTAAACTTAGCTTATTACTTAGATACAGAGGTCGCAACTGATATTGTTATTGACGAACAAAATATAAATTTATCATTAATTCCAACATATGAGACAATGTTATTCTCTGGTATTCCAGAACCAAAATTTAGACCAATTCCTGATAAACCGGAATACATAAAATCAGTAATCTTATCACTTAAAAATAAAAAAATGTTACAGAAAAATCTGGAAAATTATGCTCCTAATAATTTCTCAGTAATTTATGAAGATATTAAAGATCGTATAGATTTTAAAATTGAAGAAAATATTACTTTTCACTTCGACAATTATGAAAATATAGTTGAAATTAAAGTTTTCTCAAAAGATTTTAGGCATCTTAATCTTAGAAAAAATTTAAATAATAACTTTGTTTCTTTTTATGAAGATGCACCTACTACTTCTGAAGTAGTTAGAAATAGATTAAAAGTAAAAAACAGTGTCAGCAGAACACTTAAATCAGCAGAGATTCCACCTAACATTGCTAAAGAATTTCTGCACCAACTAAGTTACACAATTGACTTTCAAAGAGACGTTAAAAATGGAGATATAATTGATATTTTATATGAAGCAAATTTTACTAAAAATGACAAAATTGTTGGTGAGCCATCTTTATTATATGGTTTAATGCACTTGACAGATCATAAANTAGAACTTTTTAAATATAAATTGAGTAATGGAAAAAGTGATTATTTTGACGCTAATGGTAAGAGTATTCGAAAACATCTAATGAGAACTCCCGTACAAGGGGCAAGGCTATCCTCAAAATTTGGCGTGAGAAAACACCCAATTCTCGGTTACAGTAAAATGCACAGAGGTGTTGATTTCGCAGCAAAAAGAGGAACACCTATAATGGCAGCTGGAGATGGTAGGGTTACATTTGCTGGAAGAAATGGGTCTTTTGGTAGATTTATTGAAATTAAGCATCTAAATAATTTTAAAACACGTTATGCACATCTCTACAAATTTTCGAAAGGTATTAAGAAAGGTAAAGTTGTTAAACAAGGTGATATCATAGGGTTTGTTGGAACTAGTGGTAGGAGCACTGGACCGCACCTACATTATGAGGTTAAGCATAAAAATCGGACAATAAACCCTATAAAATTAAGATTAGAATCAACAGTCAATGTTGAAGATGATGACATGTCAAATTTTTACGCTAATGTTGCTCTTACAAGAGAAAGATTTTTAGCAACGGAATTTGAGGAAACAGAAACTGCAGGAAGTTATTAAGATGATTGGGTTTTCTTCTCACTAAGAGATGTCTCAAATGGTTTTAAGGCCTCAATTCCATCACTTGTGAAGTTCTCTTTTTTAGTTTTATGAAGATTATCAGATTCACCAGTTTTATTATTTAATCTATTGTTCTTACCATCGATAGCTCTTTGAGTTCTGGATGGTTTAGCGGAATTAAGGTTATTTTCGGATTCAGTATTATCGTCTTGGCCTTTTAAATCATCCTTTGTTGTTTTTTTTGAATCAAAACCAAATTCCTCATTAAGCAATCTTTGATAATGCTCCGCATACTGATAAAAATTTTCTGCAACAATTCTATCACCGTTGGAATGTGCATCCTGCGCTAATGAGGTAAATTTTTCTAAAGCTTTAGATATTCCACTTCTCGATTTGGGAGCATTGTTATGCTGGTTATTATAAACCTTCAAATTCGAATTGCGTCTGTGACCTATTCTAGGCTTTCTTCTTCGAGATTTGTTTCTATCAATCAATTTTATTCAAAATATATTTAAGTTATTATTCAATTTTCTTATACAATAAACATTTTCAGGAAAAGATAGTACAGTAACATTATAAAAAAAATATTCAAATTTTATTTTTAAAAACTAAAACTCTATCTTTTTCACTCAAATCTTTCAATTCATCAATTTTTTTTAAATTATACTCCTCAAAAATATTTATAACATCTTTTTTTTGATNGAAACCTATCTCCAAACAAATGGTACCATTATTGTTCAAAAACTTTTTGGAATACTTAGCTATTACTTTATAGGCTGCGAGTCCGGAATTTCCTCCATCAAGAGAGATGTATGGGTCGTAACACTTTACCTCTTTGCTCAATTTATTAATTTCTGTTCTTTTTATATAAGGAGGGTTAGATATTATTAAATCAAATTTTTGTTTAATTTCTGAAAACCAATCGCTTCTAATAAAACTTAAGTTTTTATTAACACCAAACTTTTTTGCATTTTTTTTTGCTACTTTCAGTGCTTCTTCACATATATCAACTCCTACACCAGATATGGCTTTTTTTTTCAATTCTAGCATTATTGATATAAGGAGGCATCCACTTCCTGTCCCAAGATCTAAAATTTTTAAATTATTATTTTTAAGTTTTTTTATACAATCAATTATTATTTCAGATTCTGGTCTCGGATCAAGCGTGAAGGAATTTATAAAAAATTTTCTAGAATAAAACTCTCTTGTTCCAATTAATTTTGAAATTGGTTTACCTAAATTTCTTAAAAAAATTTTTTTTAAAAATTTTTTTTTCTTTTTTTCAGAAATCTTTAAGTCTCTTTTTGAAATAATTTCAACTAAACTTTTGTTTAAGAGACTAGATAGTAACAATTGAGACTCGTAAGTTCTATTAAAAGTTGACTTCCAAGTTAACAATTGATTTGTTTTTTTTAAAAGATCTTTTACAAACATTACTCAATCCAAAATTTCACTCTGCTAGTTTTTTTACATTATCATCTGCAACTAAACCATTAATTATCTCTTCAAGACCCTCTCCATTCAAAATTTGTTCAAGTTTATAAAGTGTAAGAGAAATTCTGTGGTCTGTCACCCTTCCTTGAGGGAAATTATAAGTTCTAATTCTTTCAGATCTGTCACCTGAACCAACTTGTGACTTTCTGTTTTGCGCTCTTTCTTCATCTTTTTTTTGCCTTTCAACTTCAAATATTCTTGATCTTAAGACAGTCAAAGCTTTTGCTTTATTTTTGTGTTGAGACTTTTCATCTTGACATTGAGCTACTATACCTGTTGGCATATGAGTTATTCTAACTGCACTATCAGTTGTATTTACTGATTGTCCCCCAGGTCCACTTGATCTAAATATATCAATCCTTAAGTCCTTCTCTAAAATATCAACATCAACATCATTTGCCTCGGGTAAAACTGCAACTGTAGCTGCGGAAGTATGTATTCTGCCACCTGATTCTGTTTCAGGTACTCTTTGAACTCTATGTGTNCCTGATTCAAATTTAAGTGTACCAAAAACCTCATNTCCAGAAATGTTTACAACAACCTCCTTTATACCATCGTGATCGGTTTGACTAATGTCCATAATTTCAGTCTTCCATTTTTTTAATTCTGAAAATTTTACATACATTCTAAATAAATCTGATGCAAATAGTGCTGCTTCTTCGCCTCCTGTTCCAGCTCTTATTTCAATAATTGCATTTTTTTCATCAGATTCATCTTTAGGTATTAATAAAAACTTGATTTCATTTTCTAATTTGCCAATTTTATCAGTCAACTTAATCTTTTCATTCTCAGCTTCATTTTTTAATTCACTATCATCAGATTTTAAGAGATCATCTAAATCATTTAATTCCTCCGTTAATTTCAAAAATAAATTAATTTTTTCTATTAAAGGTTTTAAGTCAGAATATTCTTTTGATAATTTTGCAAATTCTTTATAATTATCCTTATTTAAAGAATTGATTCTTTTTTCTAAACCATCAAACTTATCAAGAATATTTTCTAATTTTTTCTTTTCCATAATACTATTTAAAAGATTTAAAAAACTTAATGAACATTTCTCTAAAATCTTTTTCGCTGTTTTTGATGAAGAAATCTTCAAAATAATAATTAAAAATTTCTTTTTGATTTTTATTTAAATTTAATTTTTTAAAAAAATTAGATAGAACTTCTTCCTCACCAAAAGAAAATTTATTATCATTAAAAAAAAAATTTTTTATCATTATTTTCAAAAAAAAGTGTGAAAAATTGTTCTAAGTCATTTAAATCAAAAAGATAACAATTACTTATTTTTGAAATTTCTGGATCAACATTACCAGGCAAACCAACATCAACAAAAAAAATTGGTTTTTGTTTTCTTTTTTTTAAAAATATTTGAGTCATATCCTTTGAAATAACTTTTAAGCCNTCGTTAAAACCGATTAGAACTACATCAAANATAAAAAAATCTTTTAAAACGCTGTTTTTATCAATAATTTTTTTTCTTTCTGANTTTATATATAAAGAATTAGATTTTTTAAATATCCTACATTCTTCATATCCAAAATTTTTAAAATTTTCAGCTATACTAAAAACCAGATCTTTATCTCCAATTGCACCAACTTTCAAATCTTTGTCATCACCAAAAATTTGACTTGAAAGCTTTATTGCTGCGTGTGTAATTTGAGCCGGCTTAGAAGAAAATATTTTTTTTATGGACACTTCAATTTTCCGTTTTACTTTTTAAAAATTGATTTATTTGTTTGATTTCAATTTTTTCTTGTGAACCTGAATTCATATTCTTCCAGATAATTTTATTTTCTTTTAACTCCTCTTCACCTATTATTATACAACCTATAGAACCAATCTTATTTGCCTTAATTAATTTTTTCTTAAAATTTCCAGCATATAAACTGTGAAAGCTAACCCCTTTGATAGGTTCTAAAAAATTTAAAATTTTCAAAATATTAGAATTTAGATTTTCCGATACGGCAATTATAGTAATTATTTTTTTTTTTGATTTAATCTTATCTAAATTTAAAATAATCCTTTCAATTCCTGAGGCCCATCCAATTCCACTAATTTTTTTTCCTCCAAGGGAATTAACCAGGTTATCATATCTACCACCGGCAAGAATAGCATTCTGACTTTTATCTTCATATGTAATGAATTCAAAAGCAGTATGATTATAATAATCAAGCCCTCTTACTAAATAAGGGTTTAAAGAAAATTTTATTTTTAATTTTTTTAGATTAGTTTGAATCTCTTCAAAAAAAAACTTTGATTGTTTATCTAGATAATCAAATAAAATCGGAGATTTTTTTATAATTTCCTTATCATCTAAACTTTTAGAATCAAGTATTCTAAGTGGATTAGATTCTAATCTTTTTTTGCTTTCAAAAGATAACTTAGAATAATTTTCCTTAAGAAATTTCACCAAATCAACTATATAATTTTTTCTTGATTCAATATTTCCAAGTGTGTTGATTTCCAGTTTAACCTTTTTTCTTACCCCAAGGTAATTTAAAAATTTTTCTGCCAGTAAAATTACTTCAATATCATTGTAGAGATTTTTGTCATCAAAGATTTCAATTCCAACCTGATGAAATTGCCTAAATCTTCCTGACTGAGGTTTTTCCCTTCTAAACATTGGTCCATAGTAATAAAATTTTTTATTTAAATCATCTTGCATTGAGTTTGTTATAATTGCCCTCGCAACAGCAGCAGTACCCTCTGGCCTTAAAACTATTTCTTCTCCACCTTGATCAATAAAACTATACATTTCTTTTAAAATTATATCTGAATTAACACCTAAAGTTTTTTTAAAAACCTTTGAGTTTTCAATAATTGGTGTTCTTAATTGCTGAAAGTTTTTTGATTCACAAAGCTTTGAGAATGTGTCACAAATCAAGTTATGCATAACTAAATCTAAGCCGAATAGGTCTTTAGTACCTTTAACTGTATTAATTTTTTCCAATTATCTAACTATTTTTTTTGAGAAGTTCTTTTTGCTTTTTTTCACATAATTCAACTAGGTGGTCAATCATGTTACCATCTCTTAAAACATGGTGTTTTTCACCATTTAAGTAAATTTGATGACCACTTTTTCCTCCGGTCAAACCAATATCCGTCTCTCTTGCCTCACCTGGACCATTAACAACACAACCAATAACTGACAGAGTCATTGGAGTAGTTATATGCTCAAGTCTTTTTTCAAGTTCTTCCACATTTTGTATCACATTAAATTCTTGTCTAGCACATGAAGGACATGAAATGACATTTACCCCTCTATGTCTCAAACTTAAAGATTTTAAAATATTAAAACCTACCTTAATTTCTTCAACTGGCTCAGCCGATAAAGATACTCTTATAGTATCTCCAATTCCTGCCCATAATAAAGAACCTAGGCCAATTGATGATTTAATAGTACCTGATACTTTACCACCTGCCTCTGTAATTCCCAAGTGAATAGGATAATCACACGCTTCTGAAATTCCGTAATAAGCTGCGACCGCAAGAAATACATCGGACGCTTTACAACTAATTTTAAAATTATAGAAATCATTATCTTCCAAAATTTTTACATGTCTTAGTGCTGACTCAACCATTGCATCTGGACAAGGCTCACCATATTTTTCTAATAAATCACGTTCTAGACTCCCAGCATTTACTCCTATTCTCATTGAACAGTTATAATCTTTTGCAGCTTTAATAACTTCTTGGACTTTTTTTTCATTACCAATATTACCTGGGTTAATTCTTAGACAAGCTGCCCCTGACTGCGCAGCTTCAATTGCTCTTTTATAATGAAAATGTATATCAGCAATAATGGGAACACTTACGTCTTTTATAATTTTTTTCAAAGCTAAAGTTGAATCCTCATCGGGACAAGATATTCTTACCATATCCGCACCTACTTCTTCCAAATCTTTGACTTGTTTAACAGTTTTTTCAACATCTGTTGTAGGGGTATTTGTCATTGACTGGACAGATATTGGAGCGTCACCTCCAACCTCTACATTACCAACCTTAATTTTGTTAGTTTTTTTTCTTTGTATTTCTCTCCAAGGTCTAATGCTCATTAAAATCACCCATTATATTGTAATTGAGGTTCAATCTTATTTCTAAATTATCAAAATTTACTTTTGGTATTACTATCATTATTCAAGATAAAGCATATTTACAGGTTTCTAAAGTTTTTTTTCAAGAGGTAAGTTTTTTATCTAAAGTCATATTTATTTTTTTTTCCATTCCATAAAAGCTTTCATTGTTTTTTTCTTTTCTAGAATTATTAAATTCTACTAAATAAAATATAAAAATAAGAAAAAACAAAATTAAAATAAAATAGAAAAATTCACTACTTGCGGATCTTTTTCCACGAGTTCTGTCAGGCTTAGGCTTATTATCTAAATTGACCACATTTCGTTCCACAATATTTAGCTCATCTTCAATATCAACATCTAACAATTTTGCATAAGTTTTTACAAAACCTTTTGCCGGAACATGATCTGGTATTTTGTCTACTTTTCCATCTTCAATGTACTTTAAAAAAGTAACACTAATATTAAGCTTTTTAGAAATTCCTGGGAATTTTTTTCTAAGACTTTTTCTTTTAGTCGATATTTTCTTCCCTATTGTTTTAAAAGCTTCGTTAACGTCTNTTTTTTCAATTTTACCAGCCATTATTTAGGTCCTTTAGTTCAAAATTAACTTGACTTTCCATCTGATCAATTAATTCACCAAAAATATCTTTCACACTTTGTATTTGTTTGACCAAACTTACACTTTGTCCAGCCATTAATGAACCTTTTTCCACATCACCATTAATAACAGCTCTCTTCAAAGATCCAGCCCAAAAATGTTCAATTGAAAGTTGCGCATCCTTTAGGGAAAG
This sequence comes from Alphaproteobacteria bacterium, assembly GCA_002712255.1. Lineage (GTDB taxonomy): Bacteria > Pseudomonadota > Alphaproteobacteria > Methylaequorales > Methylaequoraceae > MED-G10. The sequence goes on along the minus strand of PATB01000044.1, from coordinate 9,446 downwards.
TTTTTTTTTTTCAACTAAATTAAGTAATCTTTTTTGTTCATCAATAAAATGTTGAGTAGCCTCATTTTCAATTGCTCTAACTGGGATAACTGGTAATCTTTCATCAATCTTGATTGAAACTTGGGCGTTTCTTGCTTCAGATTTTATGAAAATTTCTTTAAATTTTTCATGCGCTATTGACTCATTTGCACAAACAAATCTTGTTCCAATTTGACAACCTGATGCACCCAACTCAAGAAATTTAAGAATGATTTCTCCTCTTCCAATACCACCAGCAACAAAAATTGGAACCTCATTCACATAAGGAAGTATCTCCTGAACTAATACATTAATTGAAACTGGACCAATATGTCCTCCTGCCTCATTACCCTCCAGAATTAAAGCATCTACACCGTTTTGAATCATTTTTTTTGCAATCACCAAAGTAGTTGCAAAACATATTGTTTGGATGTTCTTAGATTTTAATATTTCTATTTGGCTTTTTTTGGGAAATCCTCCGGCNAAAACAACTATATCNACTTTATTACAAATACAACAATCGATAAGTTCGTTTATTTCTGGATGAAGTAAAATTAAATTTACTCCAAATGGTTTATTTGTTTTTTTTTTTGTAATTNTAATCTCTTTTTCAAGTTGTTCTGCATTCATAGAACCACAAGCAAGAACACCTAAACCTCCAGNATTAGAAATTGCNGATACAAGATTATTTTCTGAAACCCATGTCATCGCTCCACCTAAAATTGGGTATTTTGTACCTAAAAAATTACTACCCCTTTCAAACAGTTTTTTAATTTTCAAATTCATAATGTTTAGTTGTATAGATTATATGCTTTATGCAATGCATTAAGAGCGATTTTTTTTTCTTTTGAACTTATTAAAACACTTATTTTAATTTCAGATGTTGAAATAACTTTAATGTTAATATTTTTTTTTGCCAAAGTTTCAAACATTGTTTTAGCAACACCAACATTACTTTTCATACCTACACCAACGATTGAAACTTTACAGATATTAGTATCAAATTTTATTTGTTTAAATTTTATTTTTGATTTTTTAAGAGCTTTCACTGACCTTGAACAATCTTCAACGGGTACTGTAAAAGTTAAACTTGTATATTTTCCATCGTCTGTAATATTTTGGACTATCATATCAACGTTTATGTTTGCGCTAGACAGTAAAGCAAAAATNTTNCCNGCNATTCCTGGNNTNTCNGGAATNCCTTTNAAAGAAATATTNGCNTCNTTATCNGATGCTGAAATTCCAGTNACNACCTCTTTTTCTAATTTTTTTTCTTCTTTAACAACCATNGTACCTNTTTTTTTNGNNAAAGAACTTCTAACATGAATTTTAATACCATATTTCATGGCTAATTCAACTGATCTTGGATGAAGAATTTTAGATCCTGCAGATGACATTTCTAAAATCTCCTCATATGTAATATTTTTAATTTTTTTTGCGTCTTTTACAATTCTTGGATCANATGTAAAAATACCCTCAACATCAGTAAAAATTTCACACAAATTTGATTTAATAGCTGCNGCTATAGCTACTGCAGATGTATCAGATCCCCCTCTCCCAAGTGTTGTAATCCTTTCTTCTTTGGATAATCCCTGAAAACCAGCAATCACTAAAGCATCATAAGATTTGAGTAATTTTTTTATTCTCTGTGAACTTATAGTTCTTATTCGAGCCTTACTATGATTGCTATCTGTTATGATTGGTATCTGCCATCCCANCAACGATCGAGATTTTATGTTATGTTTATTTAACACTGCGCTCATCATTCCAGACGAGTATTGTTCTCCAGTTGATAGTATTACATCATATTCTGGATGATTTTTATCTAAAGAAATTTCATTAAAATTTTTAACTAAATTATTGGTCATCCCTCCCATTGCTGAAACTACAACAATTACTTTTTGTTTTTCTTCAATAATTTTTGATTTTACTATTTGTGCTACTTTTTTTATTCTATTTAGATTAGCAACTGAGGTACCACCAAATTTCATTATTGTTATTAACATTTAATGTTCTTATATTTGAAAAATTAAGTTATTAACATATGTAAAGATATTAATATGAAAAGCAAGAAAATTACAAAAACGGTAAACAAAGATAAAAATATTTTTGATAAGTTATCTAACGAATGGTGGAAAGCTGATGGTAGCTTCAGTGCATTACATGCATTTAATTTTGTTAGAATAAAATTTATTAAGGAAACTTTAAAAAGAAAGGGAATTNCTAATTTAGAAAATCTAAGAATTTTAGACATAGGTTGTGGTGGGGGGATTCTTACTGAACCTCTTGCAAGATTAGGTGCAAAAGTTATGGGTGTTGATGAAAATGAGAATGCAATTAAAGTGGCAATTAATCATGCAAAAACAAATAAATTAAATATTCAATATAAAAAAATAAGTTTTGAAAAAATAAGCTTTAACGAAAAGTTTGATGTAATTTTATGTATGGAAGCTCTTGAACATTTAAATAACGTTGACATGCTAATATCAAAGGTTAAAAAGCTTCTTAAACCTAGAGGATCTTTTATTGGGTCTACAATCAACAAAACAATCAGTTCTTATGTGTTAGCCATACTTTTTGCAGAAAATATACTTAACATTGTTCCTAAAGAGACACATAGTTGGAAAAAATTTATAAAACCAAATAATTTAAAAAAGAAACTAATTGTTAATAATTTTAAAGAAATTAATTTTCAAGGTGTGATGTATAATCCACTAAAAAATGATTGGAAAACAATCAAAAATTTATCTGTAAATTTTATGTTTTCTTCAGAATTAAAATGAGTAAAATTTTCTTCAAAAATGAATTGATAAGTTTTCTCAAAAAAAAAAAAGGAGTGGCTTTAGACTTAGCTTCAGGTAAAGGTTTTTACTCAAAATTATTATCAGATTTTAACTGGAAGGTTGACTCACTAGATATTGAAAAAAAATTTAATACAGAAAATTTCAAAAATATAAATTTTACTGAAATAGATATTGAAAATACAACAAATTCATTTTTAAAAAAAAAACTTTATTTTAAAAATTATGATTTGATACTCCTCTTTAGATTTTTACATAGACCATTGTTTACTTTAATACCTAAAATTCTAAAAATTAACGGATTATTTTTTTGTGAAACTTTTATGATAAAAGATGGAGTTGGCAAATTACGAACAAAAAAATATATGCTTAAAGAAAATGAGCTGATAAAATTAAATTACAGAAACCTTTCAGTAATAAATTTCTATCAAGGAATTGACAGAAATAAAAAAAATCTTATTCAATCTGCTATTTTCTCAACTAAAGTTTGAAATCTGTGGTTGAAGGAATTTTTTTCCTATTCTCTTTTACTTCATCAACATTAATAAAAGTACTTATAATTTGTATTTTATTAATCTTAGCTTCAACTAATACTTTTCCCCAGGGATTTACAATCATTGAGTGCCCGTAAGTTTTTCTACCATTATCATGAACACCACATTGGGCTGGCGCCAAAACAAAACAGCCGTTCTCAATAGCTCTAGCACGAATAAGCGAATGCCAATGAGCTTTTCCAGTTGTAAAGGTAAAAGCAGCTGGAATTGAGAGTAAATCAGCTCCCTTTTTTGCAAGTTTTCTATAAAGGTTAGGGAATCTCAAATCATAGCAGATTGACATTCCTAACTTGCCCCAAGAAAGATCAGAAACAACAATTTTTTTCCCAGCAGCATAATTTTTTGATTCAAAATATTTTTCGCTCTGGCTAAGATTTACATCAAATAAATTTATTTTGTCATACACATTTTTTTCTAGACCTTGATTATTAAAAATATATGATCGATTTACAAATTTAGAATTATTAAATCTCTCTGGTACAGAACCAACTAGTATAGAACTTTTTTTTTTAATTGCTTGTTTGCTAATAAAATTGAAAAAACTTTGTTTGTATTTATCTAAAAAAAAATTTATTTCATTTTTTTTATCTGTAAAAACAGCTACGCATTCAGGTAAACAAATTAAATCAGTATTTGATGAAACTTTTAAAAATAATTCCTCTAACATATTAATGTTTTTTTGAGGATCCTTACTGCTTGTTGTTTGCAAACAAACTATTTTTATTTTATTGTTTTTCATTTATTAAATTTTGAATGTCGCAGTTCTTATTCAATTTTTGAAGATCGTCGTAACCTCCAATGTGTCTATCATCAAAAAAAATTTGCGGAACGGTTTGTCTTTTTGATAATTTTATCATTTGTTCCTTGACCTCAGGATTATTATCTATCAAAATCTCGTTATATTCGAGTTTTAATTTTTTAAGTAAAGTCTTTGCCGCTTCACAATATGGACATAATAAAGATGAGTAAATTATAATTTTCATAAAATGTATTTCATTGAAAAAAATAGGTTAATCGAATGTAAAAATAAGGCATTACAAAGCTGGAGTAAACATAATTTTATTTTCGAGCAGTTTGCTGTTTTGGTAAAACAAAAAATTATTGAATTAAATAAAAACTTTAACAATATTTTGATTATTAGTTCTGATTACGATGAAACAATCTCGCAAATCAAAGAATTAAGATATAAAAATCTTTTTTACTTTTCCCAATACAAATCCTTTTTAGAAAATATTTCTTTAGAAAATAAAAAAATAACAAAAATTTTCTCATCATTTGATAATCCTCCATTCAAAGATGAATCTTTTGATTTAGTTATTTGTAATTTTTGTTTCCATAATATAAATAAAAAAAATCAATATCTTAAAAATTTGAATAGAATTTTAGCAAAAAATGGATTATTGGTTTGTAATTATTTTGGCGAAAATTCCTTAATTGAACTTAAAAATTCCTTTCTTCTTACAGATCAAAAAATTTTTGGGGGGGCATTTTTAAGATTCCCAAAATCAGTTACCCTTGTGGAATTTTCTCAAATGCTTATGCAAACAGGATTTAAAGAGGTTGTTACAGAGAAAATTAATTACGATATTTTCTATAAGGATGTATTATCAATTTTAAAAGATTTAAGGGGTATTGGGGAAAGTGGTTTTTATTCCTTTAAATATAAACCTTTAAATATCGGATATTATAAAGAACTGAATAATACTTATAAAAAAGAATTTGCTGATGAAAATTATAAATTGAAACTTAGTTGTGAAATAATTTCATCTAGTTCTTGGAAAAGTTAAAATAAAATTTAAATACTTAATTATTTTTTTGTTCGATAAAAGCATATTCTCGTCTGAAAGCTTATCAACTGTTGTCCATTTGAAACTTTGACTTTCCATTGATTTAACATTTCCAGACCAACAGTTACATACAAAAAAATTAAGAAAAATTTTTTTTTTTATCTCTTTTGATACAATAATTTTTCAAAAAAATTACTTTATTTAAATCTATTGTTATTGAAAGCTCTTCAAATAGTTCTCTTTTTAGGGCTGTTAAAAAAAATTCTGATTTTTTAACTTTTCCTCCGGGAAACTCATAGAATCCCGAAAATTCCTTTTGTTCTGGTCTAGAAGAAATTAAAATCTTTTTTTTTTTTTTTAGAATACATGCTACAACTGTAATAATTTTAGCTCCTATAATCAGTATTTATTGAAATGTAATCTTTAGTAAGGTCACAAGTCCATACAGTCGAAGTGTGTTTTTTTAAACCAACTTTAACGTCTAAATCTATATTAGCCTTTTTTAAATAATTATTTACTTTTTTTAACTTCACATCATTTAAAACTTCACCATTTTTAACAATTATATTTTTACCAAATTTTATTGAAATATATTTTAAGTCAATCTTGACATTTGATTTTCCAATAGCCATTACTATTCTTCCCCAATTAGAGTCAGCCCCTGCCATAGCAGTCTTGAAAAGTGGCGAATTAGCAATTGAAAAAGCAATTTTTTTTGCATCCTCTTTTGAATCTGTTCCACTTACTTTAATTGTAATAAATTTCTTAGCCCCTTCTCCATCTTTTACAATGTAGTGCGAAAGTGTCTTCATTAAATTCTCTAGTTTATCAAAGAAAAATTTAGAGTTTTTACTGTTCAATTTTTCATTTTTGCTTTTTAATGAGATTAATAAAACCATATCGCTTGTCGACATGTCGCTATCAACTGTTATAGAGTTAAAAGTGTCATCAACGCACTCTTTAAATTTTTTTAAACAATTTGTAGAAGATAGATTTGCATTTGTCATTATAAATGAAAGCATTGTCGCCATATTTGGAGCAATCATTCCAGAGCCTTTTGCTAATCCATTTATAAAAATTTGTTTATTTTTTTTTATCTGAATTTTTTCTGAATGATATTTGGGATAGGTATCAGTAGTCCTTATTGCATTTGCCGCTTGTATCCAAGATTCTGATTTATTGTTTAATTTTTGAATTAATGATGGAATTTTTGAAATTATTTTTGAGTATTCCAATGGCTCACCTATTACTCCTGTGGAGGCTAAATATATTTCACTGGGATCAATTCTCATTTCTTTGGACAATTTTTTTAAAATTTTTTCTACTGATATTTTTCCTTTTTTTCCGTTAAACACATTTGCATTACCTGAATTTATTAAGATTGCAGAAACCTTAGCTTTATTGATAATTGACTTATTCCAAATAATAGGTTCACCAGGAGTATTGGACTTAGTAAAAACTCCATAAATTTTACCAGGTTGTGAAAAAGTGATTAAAACCAAATCATCTTTTTTATTTTTTTTTAAACCACAATGTGTCGAAGAAACATTAACACCGTCCAATCTTCTTAACTTTATCAATTTCTTTGGAGCTAATGGAGATTGTGAAAAAGGCATTTTGAACAATTTTTAAAATTTATATATTCTTATTAATAAAATTATTATAAATAAATACAATGTTAAATTTTATTTCAAAAAAAATATTTGGATCTTCAAACGATAGAATTCTAAAAAAGATTTATCCTCTTGTTGAATCCACTAACAACTTGGAAAAAAAATATATAGCCTTTAAGGACGATGACCTGCTAAAAAAAACACAAGAATTGAAAGATAGAGTCAAAAAAGGTGAAAAAATCGACGATCTGATTCCCGAGGCTTTCGCAAATGTTAGAGAGGCCGCAAAAAGATCTTTAGGTCAAAGACATTATGACGTGCAAATTATGGGAGGAATAGTCCTTCATAAAGGGATGATTGCTGAAATGAAAACAGGTGAAGGAAAAACATTAGTCTCCACTTTAGCAGCCTATTTAAATAGTCTTAGTGATAATTCAGTTCATATTGTTACTGTAAATGATTATCTGGCAAAAAGAGACAGCGAATGGATGGGAGAGGTTTTTAAGAAACTTGGTTTGAGAACTGATTTTATTGTAAGTGGTCTTGATGATGATCAAAGAAAAAATGCCTACTCAGCTGATATTACATATGGAACAAATAACGAATTCGGGTTTGACTATCTAAGAGATAATATGAAATTTTCTAAAGACCAAATTGTTCAAAGTAAATTTGATTTTGCCATTATTGATGAAGTAGATTCTATATTAATTGATGAGGCAAGAACACCCTTAATTATTTCTGGTGCAGCAGAAAAATCATCAGAGCTATATCAAATTGTGGATGGAATTATTTCTAATTTAAATGAAAAAGATTATGAAAAAGACGAAAAATCTAAGAGTGTGGTTTTAAATGATAATGCTGTTGAAAAATTAGAAGATATATTTAAAAAAAAAAAACTACTTATGGATGGAGGGTTATATGATATCAACAATGTAGCTTTACTTCACCATACAAATCAGTCATTAAAAGCTAGATTTATTTTTGAAAGAGATAAAGATTATCTTATTCAAGAAGGAAAAGTATTAATAGTGGATGAATTTACTGGAAGAGCAATGGAGGGTAGACGTTTTTCTGAAGGTCTTCACCAAGCTATAGAGGCAAAAGAAAATTTAGAGGTACAGGTTGAAAATCAAACTCTAGCATCGATAACTTACCAAAATTACTTTAGAGCTTATAAAAAATTATCTGGAATGACTGGTACAGCCAAAACAGAAGCTGATGAGTTTTTTGATATTTATAAACTTGAAGTTGTTGAAATACCTACAAATATGAAGATGATTAGAGATGATCAAGAAGATGAGATTTATAGAACTTTAGATGAAAAATATCATGCAATTATTTCGTTAGTTTCAACCTGTATAAAAAAAAATCAACCGTGCCTTGTCGGAACAGTCTCAATTGAAAAATCTGAGGAAATTTCAAAACTTTTAAAAAAAAAAGGAATTGATCATCAAGTCTTGAACGCCAAGAACCATCTTAAAGAAGCAGAAATTATTGCTAAGGCAGGAAAACCAGGACAAATAACCATTGCAACAAACATGGCTGGAAGAGGAACCGATATAAAATTAGGTGGATTAGAGGAAGATTCAAATTATGAAAAAAACAAAAAGATTGTGTTAGGAGCAGGTGGATTGTTTATCGTTGGAACTGAACGTCACGAATCAAGGAGAATTGATAATCAACTTAGAGGTAGGTCAGGAAGACAGGGTGATCCAGGTTCCTCAAAGTTTTTTTTATCACTTGAGGATGATTTGATGAGAATATTTGGCTCTGAAAAACTTGACTCCGTTTTACAGACATTAGGTTTAGAAAAAAATGAATCAATTCAGCATCCATGGATAACGAAAGCCTTAGAAAGAGCACAAAAAAAAGTTGAAGGTAGAAACTATGAAATAAGGAAAAGTTTGCTTAAGTTCGATGATGTAATGAATGAACAGAGGAAAATAATTTACAGTCAAAGAAAAGAAATTATCAATGATGAAGATATTGACAACTTAGTTAACGATATGATGGATACTTTTATTGAGGATTTTATCCAAAATAATATAACTAACCTAGGTGAACTTGATGAAAAAAAGAAAAAAGAATTTATTGAAAAACTTCGTACTAATCTGAATGTAGATTTTGATTTTTCAAAATTTGACAAATTAGAAAATCTTCAGATTGATGATATAAAAGAAGAAGTTAAAAAACTTGTAGATAGAAATTTAAATCTCAAAAAAACAAAGTATACAAACGAAATTTTTTCTTTTGCTCAAAAAAGTTTGTTACTTCAAATCCTAGATAAAAGTTGGAAGGAGCATCTATTATCTCTAGATCACTTAAGACAAGGGATTTCTCTAAGAGCATATGGACAGAAAGATCCACTAAATGAATATAAACAAGAGGCATTTCTTATGTTTGAAGACATGATGCAAGGTATACGATTAAATATTTCCAAAATTTTAAGTTTTATTGAAATTAAAAGTGATATTCCCGCACCTGAATCAGAAAATACAAAAAGTGTTGATAATGAAGAAAGGCAATGTCTCGAGGATTTAGGTAACAAAAGAATATCTCGAAATGCGATTTGTCCTCGTACAGGAAAAAAATATAAACGTTGCTGCGGAAAAATATAAACCAAATTTAGTTTTCTAGAAATTTATTACCAATTTCTAGATATTTTTTTTCTCT
>PATB01000043.1 GCA_002712255.1 Alphaproteobacteria bacterium | reverse complement strand
CATTAGGTAAAAAAAATGATTCATCTTGTCTACAGTCATAATTTAGTGCACCTATTCTATCCAACAAAAGCTTAAAAGAAAAAACAGATTCACAATCTACTGAATTTCCAACTACTGATGCTATGCTATTTTTATTACTATTTAAAATTTTACTTTTAATTATTTCTATTACATTTTCTTCTAATTCTTCAGATAATTTGTTGTCAGAGCCTCTTGCGTAAAATTTATCAATTCTCTGATAATTTAAACCGTCATAAGCAAATCTAGTTTTATCAGAAATCCACTCATCGTTAATTTCTTCATTAATTCTGGGAAGAACTCTTAGTATTTTATCAGCTTTTGAATCAATTCTGACATTACTGCCAACCGCATCAAATACATCAATACTTTGTGTCTTTTTTAATTCCCATGGTCTAGCAATATATTCGTATGGCTTTGAAGTTAAAGCACCCACTGGGCACAAATCAATCACATTAGCTGACATTTCCGAATCAATTGATTTTTCAAGAAAACTTGTAATTTCAGTATCCTCACCCCTGTTAAGTGAACCAAGTTGATCGTTACCTGCCACCTCTTCGGCAAATCTAATGCACCTTGTACAATGAATACATCTAGTCATGTGAGTCTTGATTAATGGTCCTAAATTTTTATCTTTTACAGCTCTTTTTTGTTCAATATATCTTCCAATTCCACTTCCATAAGCCATAGCTTGGTCTTGGAGGTCACACTCTCCTCCTTGGTCACAAATTGGGCAATCTAGAGGATGATTAATTAACAAAAACTCCATCACACCTTTTCTGGCTTTCTCGACCATTTCTGTATTAGTTTTTATTTTCATACCCTGAGCAACGGGCATTGCACATGAAGCAATTGGCTTTGCTGAATTTTCCATTTCAACTAGGCACATTCTACAATTTCCGGCTATTGAAAGCTTTTCATGATAACAAAACCTAGGAATTTCTATTCCAGCTTGCTCACAAGCCTGAATAACAGTAATACCATCTTCAACTTCAAAGGATTTTCCATCAATAAAAATTTCAACCATAATCAAGCAACCTTAGACTTTTTGTCTATATTTTTTAGAATATCATTTTTAAAGTGTTTTAATAAGCCCTGAATAGGCCAAGCTGCTGCGTCACCAAGTGCACATATTGTATGACCCTCTATTTGATAAGTAACTTCTTCCAGAAGATCAATTTCTTCTCTTGTAATGTTTTCACTTAAAATTCTTTCCATCATTCTCATCAGCCAGCCTGTTCCTTCCCTGCAAGGTGTGCATTGGCCGCAAGACTCATGTTTATAGAATTCAGATAATCTAGCTATAAACTTAACTATATTTGTTTGTTTATTTATTACAATTATTCCTGCGGTACCCAACCCGGAGCCAGAATCTTTAAGAGAATCAAAATCCATTAATACATCTTCACATATTTGTTTAGGTAGAAGTGGTACAGATGACCCACCAGGAACTATAGCAAGGAGATTTTCCCAACCTCCAATGACATCTCCAGCATATTTTTGTATCAGATATTTAAGAGGTACTCCAAGTTCTTCCTCAACATTACATGGTTTATTAACTTGACCAGATATGCAAAAGATTTTTGAACCACTATTATTTTTTGTACCCATGCTGCTAAACCAATCATGTCCTTTCTTCAATATTGAGGGAATTACTGCAATCGTTTCAACATTATTTACTGTTGTAGGCATACCAAAAAGGCCAACATTAGCTGGAAAAGGAGGTTTGAGTCTTGGTTGTCCTTTTTTGCCTTCTAAACTTTCTATCAAAGCAGTCTCCTCCCCACAAACATATGCTCCAGAACCATAATGAATAAAAATATCAAAATCAAAGTTACTTCCACAGGCCTTTTTTCCTAAAAATCCAGCTTTATAGGCTTCATCAATGGCGTTTTGGAGAATAGCGGCTTCATTAAAAAACTCACCTCTAATATATATGTAGCATTTTGAGGCTCTAATCGCATAACCTGAAATAAGGCAACCTTCTATAAGTTTGTGAGGCTCATTCCTTATTATATCTCTGTCTTTACATGTGCCAGGTTCGCCTTCATCAGCATTAATTACTAAATAATGCTGTTTATTATTTTCTTTTGGCATGAAACTCCACTTCATGCCAGTTGAGAACCCTGCCCCACCTCTACCTCGAAGGCCTGACTTTGTTACTTCATTAATAATATCTAATGGTTTTTTTTTAAAAATTTTTTTTATATCTTTCCAATCACCTCTTTTAGTAGCATCCTTTAAAAGAGGACTTTCAAATCCATAGAGGTTGTTAAAAATACGATTTTCTTTTTTTATCATCTCAATTTTTCCTTGGTTCAGAACCTTTTCTCGAGGATTGAGGTCCTATTTTAATTTTTTTGTTAACGCGTAACTTATTTATTAATTCCTCAACAGATTGCAAGTTAAGATCTTCATAGTAATTTTGATTGATTTTGACAATTGGTGCATTTACACAAGCACCAAGACATTCGACTTTATTCAACGAAAAAACGCAATCTTTAGAAACTTCTCCAATATTTGCTCCAATTAATTTTTTTAACTTTACTAAAATTTCATCAGAACCTCTTAACATGCAAGGTGATGTTGTACAAACTTCAATATGGTTTTTCCCAACGGGTGATAAATTATACATAGAGTAGAATGTAGCAATTTCTAAAACTTTTATCTCAGGTACATTTAAAAAAGCGGATACATACTCTATCGCCTTTTTTGGAAGCCAACCATCATTTTGATTTTGAGCAATTGATAATAAGGGCATTATCGAACTTTCTTTATAGTTTTTAGGATACATTTTTATAATTTCTTTGGCTTTACCTAAATTAATATTATCAAATGTAAAGGTTTTTGGCTGTAAATTTTCATTAGCAAATTTTTTAAAATTGTTTTCCATACTCACCTATCAATTTCACCAAAAACAATATCTAAACTTCCAATAATAGCAACTAAATCTGATAACATATGTCCTTTTGAAAGAAATTCAGTTGCTTGTAATAATGAAAACCCAGGTGCCCTAATTTTACATCTATAAGGCTTGTTTGAACCATCTGATATTAAAAAAACGCCAAATTCACCTTTTGGGGCCTCCACAGCAAAATAAGTTTCACCTTCTGGTACATGGAATCCTTCTGTAAATAATTTAAAATGATTAATCAGAGATTCCATTGAGTTTTTCATATCAATTCTTTTAGGTGGAACAATTCTAGGATCCTTCGAAATACAATCTCCATCGGGAATTTGTTTTAAACATTGTTCAATTATTAAAAGAGATTGTCTCATTTCCTCAACTCTTATAAGAAATCTTTCAAAACAATCTCCACTAGTACCTGTTGGAATTTTAAAATCTAGTTTTTCGTAACAATCATATGGTTGATTTTTTCTTAAATCCCAATTAAGCCCAGCTGCTCTTAGGCAAGGACCAGTAAAACCCCAACTTAGCGCATCTTCTTTGGAGATTTTTCCAATACCAACTGATCTTTGTTTAAAAATCCTATTTTCTTGAATTAATCTTTCTAAATCATCAATATGTTTTGGGAATCTTTCACAAAAGCTTTTAATATCTTTTTCAAGACCTTCAGGAAGGTCTCTATGAACTCCACCAGGACGGAAGTAAGCAGAATGTAGTCTTGAGCCTGATACACGTTCATAAAATTCCATTAAAATTTCTCTTTCCTCAAATAACCAAAGAAATGGGGTCATAGCTCCTACATCAAGTGCGAAAGTAGTAATGTTTAAAATATGATTTAGTATCCTAGTAATTTCTGCAAATAACACCCTTATGTATTGGCCTCTAAGAGGTACATTCACATTAAGTAATTTTTCAATCGCAAGGGCATACGCATGTTCTTGACACATTGGTGAAACATAATCAAGTCTATCAAAATAAGGAAGAGCTTGGATATACGTCTTACTTTCAATTAATTTTTCGGTACCTCTATGTAATAAACCTATATGAGGATCGGCTCTTTCCACAACTTCACCGTCTAACTCTAAAACCAACCTTAGAACACCATGTGCGGCTGGATGTTGTGGTCCAAAATTTAAGGTATAGTTCTCAGTCTTTGTCATTTGAAGTATTAGATTTTTCGTCTCCAGGCAAGTATTTTGACATACCTTCCCAAGGACTTAAATTGTCAAAATTTCTAAACTCTTGATCAAGTTTGACAGGCTCGTTGACAACTCTGCCAAGTTCATCATCAAATCTTACTTGTGTAAATCCAGTCAAAGGAAAATCTTTTCTTAAAGGATGACCATCAAAGTCATAGTCAGTTAAAATTCTTCTAAGATCAGGATGACCAGAAAATCTGATTCCAAAAAGGTCCCATACCTCTCTTTCATACCAATTCGCACACGGATATACTTCAGTGACTGATAGGACTGGATTATCTTCATTTGTTTTTATCTTAACTTTAATTCTAAAGTTTTTAGAGACACTTAATAAATTGTAAACTAAAACAAACCTTTTTTTATTTCCTGGATAATCAACTGCCGTAATATCAATTAAAGATTCCATGTTTAGAGACGGATTATCCCTTAAAAACATCAATGTTGATATTAAATCTTCCTTCTTAATAATTATATTAATTTCATCCTTCTGATTGGTTATTTCATACTCACAAAAGTTCATAAGACTTTTGATAAGATCTACTATATCTTCTATAAACCTTTTATTTGGATAACTCATAATCTATATATTTTTTTATCCCTTAGGATTTTTTTTTGTAATTGTAAAACACCGTAAAGCAATGCCTCTGCAGTAGGAGGACAACCTGGAACATATATATCAACGGGAACAATTTTATCACATCCTCTAACAACAGAATATGAGTAATGATAATACCCTCCTCCATTAGCACAACTACCCATAGAAATCACCCATCTAGGTTCAGGCATTTGGTCATAAACTTTTCTTAAGGCTGGAGCCATTTTATTTGTAAGTGTTCCCGCAACAATCATTACATCAGATTGTCTTGGACTTGGTCTAAAAACAATTCCAAATCTATCAAAATCATATCTGCTAGCTGCTGACTGCATCATTTCGACTGCACAACAAGCTAAGCCAAAACTCATAGGCCAAAGTGAGCCAGATCTTGCCCAGTTTATTAAATCATTGACTTTAGTCACTAAAAAACCATTGCTAGAGACATGTTTTTGTGCTTCATCAAAATTTTTAGCATCAACTTTTTTTAATTCCAATCTAAAGCTCCTTTCATCCACTCATATATAAAACCGACTGTTAGGACAAATAAAAAGAACATCATAGATAAAAAACCGAACAGTCCAATTTCATTGAAAGCTATCGCCCATGGAAACAAAAATATAATCTCCAAATCAAAAATAATGAATAAAATAGCAACCAAATAAAATTTTACTTCAAATTTACCTCTTGAATCGTCAAAAGGTTCAAACCCACATTCATAGGTTGAGTCCTTTTCTGGGTATGAAGATCTTTTTCCGGCAAAAATTGAAAGAAAAAAAGCTCCAAAAGACAATAAAAAAGCAAAGATTAGAAAAATTAATATAGGTAAATATTCGTTCATAATTATAATATAGTTAAAATAAAATCAAATTACATCTAATTGTTCATTATTTCGTTTACCCTATCAATGCTCTCTTTAAAAGTAGGGTAATCATTGCTTTTTACAAGTGTATTTGTTCTGATTGATCTAATAGCATTCGATAAAAAATCACACCCAACTCTTTTATCATTTCCCTTAAAATGATACCAAAGTCCCCCCTCACCTACAACGCAAGAAGATTCCTTATCAATATATACATGCTTCATAATTATTATCTTTGCATTAAAACCTAAAGATCTCATAACGTTTAATGCCAAAGGAATATTCAATAGCGGAACTTCATATATTTTAGATGTACTAGAAATCACAATTGTTTCGTTACTTCCAAGCAAACCCTTTTTAGAATCTGGTACAAAAATGAAAATTTCCTTTTCACCCTCATCTGCAATTCTTCCTCCCAATAATGAGAATGCTAATAATTTTGACTCGGCAACATCAGCAACACTTACCATAGAGTTTTCACCAAAAAATAAAGTTCTAACTTCTTGTGGCAACAATGATTCAATAATATTTTGTTGATACCCATAATCATCATACAAAGATTTAATTGCTGAATCTAATGACATTGGTGATGGTATAATTTGTGTTCTAATGAACTCTTGTGCAATAATATTATCTTTATTTACAGCAGTGGCATAAAGTCTCAATATCCTTTCAAAGGATATTTCATAATGCCCTATTATAGAGTCTCCAAAAAGAGAGAAGAATTCACATTTTTCTGGATGCCTTAAAAATACTTTCGACGACCTGTCTAACAATGAAGCTAGTGTAGCACCACCAAGAGATGCGAATTTGTCAATATCAATTTTAACATTCCTTTCTTCCTTTAATTGCAATGAATAAAACCTTATGGATTTATGTTTTATTTCTTCCTCTGTCAAAGGAGGACCACTTTCAAATTCTTTAGAGGTTGGATTAAATTTTTTTAATTTAAAGTTTAGTAGCTTTATTAACTCTGAATCCTTGGACAAGGCACATTCATCTTCATCATCTAATTTATCACTTTGATTTGGAGATCCAAAGTCAGTTGAATCATCTTCCTCAAAATCTTGACTAAAAATAGTATAATTAGAATCAAGCAAAATAAATAAAAAAAAGAGAGTAATCAATTTTTTCATTATTTACAATATAACAATTATTCAAAATCAATAAATAGTTTTATGAAGTTATTATTTTAACAAAAAATGGCGGGAGTGACGAGACTCGAACTCGCGGCCTCCTGCGTGACAGGCAGGCGTTCTAACCAACTGAACTACACCCCCGTATTGGTGTAATGGTGGGCGGTGAGAGGATCGAACTCCCGACATCCACGGTGTAAACGTGGCGCTCTCCCAGCTGAGCTAACCGCCCTTTCCAAACAAGTAATAATTTTATATGATATTTTTAAATTATTTTAAACAATTTATTTTTTTATAAAATTTTAATAAATATTATCGTCAAAATGGATTCTGAAATTAAAAAACTTAATGACAAGATAATTTCATGCAAAAAATGTTTAAGATTAAAAAATTTTAGAGAAAAGATTGCCAAAGAAAAAAGAAAACAATTTGAAAATGAAAAATATTGGGGGAAGCCAATAACTGGTTTTGGAGATATTGATTCTGAAATACTAATGCTTGGATTAGCTCCTGCCGCTCACGGAGGTAATAGAACAGGCAGAGTTTTTACTGGAGATAAATCAGCAGATTTTTTGTTTAAATGCTTGCATAAAGCTAAATTTGCAAATCAGTCAAATTCTACAAATATCACAGACGGTTTAGTTCTTAAAAATGTGTATTTAACTGTTGCTCTTAAATGTGTTCCTCCATTTGATAAACCAACTGCTTGCGAATTAAAAGAATGTTTTAAATATTTAAAACAAGAAATAATACTACTAAAAAATATTAAAATAATTGTATCTTTAGGACAAATTGCGTTTCAAAGCTGTTTAAAAATTTTTGATTTAAAAAGAAAAGATTTTAAATTCTATCATGGCGCAAGATATAGAATTAATAAAGATCTAGAAATAGTGGCAAGCTATCACCCAAGCCCACGTAACGTTAATACTAAAAGAATTAATCAGAACAAAATGGTGGCTTTGCTAAATAGCCTAAAATAAATCACACCTTTAAGCATATGTTAAAGATATGATTCATTTTAAAAATATAACTAATTTAAGGACTCTTTAAGAGCTTTACCTGGTCTAAATTTAGGAACATTTGCTGCTGGGATTTGTATTGCAGCACCAGTTTGTGGGTTTCTTCCAGTAGTTGCTTTCCTCTTTGATACAAGAAAGGTACCAAAACCAACTAATCTCACATCCCCTCCACTTTTTAAAGTATCGGTAATAGTATCTAGAACAGAATCAACTGCTTTTGCACTATCAGACTTACTTAAGCCAGTACTATCTGACACTTGGTTTACTAAATCATTCTTATTCACCCTTGACCCCCTTTGATTATTTAGGATTAATTTAAATATATTATTGATTACTCAACACGTAGTCAAACATATTTTAATGAGTAAGTGTACTTTCTTTTGAAACAGGTTTTTCTGAAATTTTGAAATTTTTCTTGGTTACATTTTTAGAAGGTCTAATTTTAGACGTAAAAGCCTTTTTAATTATCTCATTTGCATTATCTACGAAATGTATCTCAATGTTCTTAAGAATGTCATTTTCAGTAATTTCAACTAAATCTTTTTTATTTTCACTGGGGATTATAACTTCTTTTATTCCACCTCTTACCGCAGCCAATAATTTTTCTTTCAGACCTCCGATTGGTAGAACTCTTCCACGTAATGTTATTTCTCCTGTCATTGCAATGTTATTTTTAACTGGAACGCCAGTAAATGCAGAAATAATTGAGGTAAACATTGCAATACCTGCAGAAGGTCCATCTTTAGGAGTAGCACCTTCAGGAACATGAACATGAATATCATTTTTTTCAAACAGGCTATCTGGAATACCGTACTTTGATGCATTGGAGTGCACAAAACTTTGGGCAGCCTGAACAGATTCTTTCATTACATCCCCTAACTTACCTGTATAGTATGCTTTACCCTTACCGGGCATGATTACAGATTCAATTTGAAGAAGTTCTCCTCCAACTTCAGTCCAAGCCAATCCAGTACATACTCCAACCAAAGACTTGTTTTCTATTTCACCAAATTTAAACTTTTTTACACCCAAATAATTTTCAATATTTCTTTTAGAAATGGTACAAGATCTTCTTTTCTTTATAATTATTGATTTAAGCGCCTTTCTTAAAAGCTTAGATATTTCTCTTTCAAGGTTTCTTACACCTGATTCGCGAGTGTAAAATCTAATAATACTTTCAAGCGCCGACTCGACAACTTTAACTTCTTTTGGTTTTATTCCATTCTCTTTGATTTGTTTAGGCAGTAGGTATTTACTTCCAATATTAAGTTTTTCAGATTCTGTGTAGCCAGATATTCTTATTACCTCCATTCTGTCAATTAAAGGTTGAGGAATATTTAAAGTATTGGCCGTTGTTAAAAACATGACGTTAGACAAATCGTAGTCAACTTCTAAATAGTGATCATTAAAATTTTTATTTTGCTCTGGGTCTAGTACCTCAAGTAAAGCAGATGCTGGATCACCTCTCCAATCTGAACCAATTTTGTCGACCTCATCAAGTAGAAAGAGTGGGTTAGAAAATTTTGACTTTTTTAAGCTTTGAATTATCTTTCCAGGCATGGATCCAATATACGTTCTTCTATGTCCCCTTATTTCTGATTCATCTCTAACACCACCCAATGATACTTTAATAAAAGGTCTATCTAAAGCCCTGGCAATGGATTTTCCAAGTGAAGTCTTTCCAACACCGGGTGGACCCACTAAACAAAGGATAGGTCCTTTAGGTTTTTTTACCCTTGTTTGAACTGCTAGATATTCAATTATTCTATCTTTGACTTTATCCAAGCCATAGTGGTCTTCTTCTAATACTTTGTTCGCTTTATCTAAGTTAATTTTAGATTCAGTGTTTTTATTCCAGGGTATTGAGGTAATCCAATCTATATAATTTCTTATAACTGTTGCTTCCGCAGACATTGGGCCCATATTTTTTAATTTTTTTAACTCAGATTTTACTTTTTCCAAAGCTTCTTCAGAAAAATTAATCTTTTTTATTTTCTCCTCAATTTCAGAGATTTCATCCTTCGAATCTGTTGATTCACCAAGTTCTTTCTGAATCGCTTTCATTTGTTCATTCAAGTAATACTCTTTTTGAGTTTTATCCATTTGCCTTTTTACTCTGCTCCTAATTTTCTTCTCGACTTGAAGAACTCCAATTTCATCATCCATAAAGTCAATTATTTTTGAAAATCTTTCCCTTACAGAAACTGTTTCTAAAAGATTTTGCTTTTCAGACAACTTTATACCTAGGTGAGCACTCATTGTATCAGCCAACTTATTTAAGTCTGTTATTTGATTTAATGTAACTAAAATCTCGGGTGGGACTTTTCTGTTTAGTTTCACATAATTTTCGAATTGGCTAACAGCAGTTCTAGAAAGTGCGTTTGTTTCTCTATCATTTTCATAGTTGGCCAAACTTAGTTTATCAAGATATGCCTCAAAGAAATCAGGATTCTCAACAAAGTGAGAGATTTTTGCTCTTTCAATTCCTTCAACTAGCACCTTCACTGTTCCGTCCGGTAATTTAAGAAGTTGTAAAATTGTTGCAACAGTTCCAAAATCATAAATATCATCAGAAAGTGGTTCATCAACATTAGCATCTTTTTGTGCAACCAAAAAAATTTCCTTATCATTCTTTTCAGCAAATTCTAATGCTTTGATTGATTTGGACCTACCTACAAATAAGGGTACAATCATGTTTGGAAATACGACAATGTCTCTGAGCGGTAATATACAAAAAGGATTTTTGAAATCTGTCATTGACTAAGCTTTTTTATTGATAACTTTACTTGATTTATCATAGATATATAGAGGTTTCGCGTTTTTTTGAATAACATCAGCATTTACCACAATCTCATCTACACCTTCTATTCCTGGTAAATTAAACATAGTATCTAGTAAAATATTTTCAAGTATTGTTCTCAAACCTCTAGCTCCAGTATTTTTATCCAAAGCTTTTTTTGCTATTGAATTTAGCGCATCACTAGTGAATTCAAGTTTAACATTTTCAAAACCAAAAAGTTTTTGGTATTGCTTCACTAATGCGTTTTTAGGTTTTGTTAATATTTCAATCAAAGCTTCTTTATTTAGATCATCTAAAGTCGCAATCACTGGTAATCTTCCAACGAACTCAGGAATTAAACCAAACTTAAGAAGATCATCGGTTTCTAGTTTTTTCAAGATTGATCCAATATTTTTTGAAGACTTATCTTTTACCTCAGCCTCAAAACCTATGCTAGATTTATCACCTCTATTAGAAATAATTTTATCTATTCCTGCAAATGCTCCACCACAAATAAAAAGAATATTTGTAGTATCAACTTGTAAAAAATCTTGCTGAGGATGTTTTCTACCTCCTTGTGGAGGAACGGAGGCAATGGTTCCTTCCATAATTTTTAGAAGGGCTTGTTGAACTCCTTCACCTGATACATCTCTTGTTATTGAAGGGTTATCGGATTTTCGACTGATCTTATCAACCTCATCAATGTAAACAATTCCTCGTTGTGCTCTCTCAACATTATAGTCAGCTGCTTGGAGAAGTTTTAAAATTATGTTTTCTACATCTTCACCCACATAACCAGCCTCTGTTAAAGTTGTGGCATCTGCCATAGTAAAAGGAACATCTATAATTCTAGCCAATGTTTCTGCTATTAATGTTTTTCCTGATCCTGTAGGACCTACCAGTAAAACATTTGATTTTGAAAGCTCAACATCATTACTAAGACTAACATTATCAATTCTTTTGTAATGATTATGGACAGCAACAGATAAAATTTTCTTTGCATCATCTTGACCAATTACATAATCATTTAAAAGTTTATAGAGCTCTTTAGGAGTTTCTACATTTGCGGTTTTAGGAGATGAAATAACTTTATTTTCTTCTCTGATAATATCCATACACAATTCAACGCATTCATCACAAATGAAAACTGTAGGACCCGCAATAAGTTTTCTAACCTCATGTTGGCTTTTACCACAGAAACTGCAAAATAGTGTATTTTTTGAATTATTTTTAGAATCAACCATAAGTTTTAAATATTAATATTATTCTAACTACTGCAACCTTTATTCCAAATTAAAAATTATTTTTTTTCATTTTTTTCCTGAAAATTTGGTCTTTCCGAAACAACCTTATCAACTATTCCCATTTTCTTTGCGTCCTCAGCACTTAAAAAATTATCTCTATCCATCATTTTTTCTATGTAACTAAGTGACTGACCAGTGTGTTTTTCGTAAATTTTATTTAAATTTTTTCTAAGATTAATAATTTCCTTAGCGTGAATTTCTATATCAGTTGCTTGACCTTGAACACCACCAGATGGTTGATGAGTCATTATTCTACAGTGCGGTAAACAATATCTTTTACCTTTTTTTCCAGAAGCAAGTAATAAGGAACCCATACTAGCTGCTTGACCAATACAAACAGTTGAAATATCTGGCCTTATATACTGAATAGTATCGTAAATAGCAAGACCAGAAGTAACTACACCTCCAGGTGAGTTAATATATAAAAAAATATCTTTTTTTGGGTCCTCAGACTCTAAAAATAAGAGTTGTGCGCAAATAACACTTGCTACAGCATCGTTTACCTCTCCAGTAAGAAACACAATTCTTTCTTTTAATAAGCGTGAAAAAATATCATACGAACGTTCACCTCTATTAGTTTGTTCAACAACCATTGGAATTAAAGAACTCATTTAACCTCCTTTTCTTTTTTTGGAATTTGCGATTTCTCCTCTTTTAAAAAATTTGAGTTAAACAACTCATTCATCGTACACTTTTTTTCGGTTTTTTTACAACTATTAACAACAAAATTCATTACCTTTTCTTCCAATGCAATACCTCTAAGATTATTCATCATTGATGGATTATCCTTATAAAACTGAACAACCTTCTGTTCTTGACCTGGATATTTTTTTGCCTCCTCCACTACAGCTTTAGTTAAATCGGAGTCTTCTACATAAATTTTATTTTTTTCTGATATCGAACTAATTATAACACCCAACTTAACTCTTCTTTTCGCGACATCTTTTATTTCTTTATCCTTCTTATCCTTTGAATTTGATTTTAAAAAATTAAATTCTTCGTCAATCATTTTTGTAGGCAATTCAATATCAATTTTCTTTAGAAGTTCCTCAGTTGCCTGACGTCTCATTTTTAACAATGACAAAGTTTTAAATTCATTATTCATCTTTTCTTCAATTTTTTTCTTTAGATTTTCCAAATTATTTTCTCCAATCTCTTTTGCTAGCTGATCATCAATATTTACTTTTTTTACTCTTTCTTGAATGTCTTTAATTTTTAATTGAAAAGTTGCATTTTTTCCTGCTAAAGACTTTTCACGATAATCACTNGGAAATTTAACTTTNATNGCTTTGTCATCACCTACATTTAAACCCACCATTTGCTCTTCATATCCTGGAATATATTTATTTGATCCTAAAACAACTGTCTCATCTTTACCTGAGCCATTTGCAAATTTTTTGTTATCAATTTTTCCTTCATAATCAAATAAAANTAAATCACCATTAACTGAAGGTCTTTTAATTTTCAAAGGCACAAACCTTTCATGTTTTTTTGCAATATCGTTGAGAGTATTATTAATATCTTCTTCTTGTATTAGTAAATTCGATTTTTCAAGTGATATAGTTTTTAAATCAATATCCTCTACATCAGGCATTTTTTGTATAATAACATTTAAAACTAAATCATTTCCCTCTTCATATTTATCGATATTAACTGATGGTTGTACAGATGGTCTAATTTTTTTTTCTAAAAGTGCTTTTCCTAAATTTTCATTAATTACACTATCCAATACTTCTGATACAACAGATTGTGAAAATCTTTTTTTTACTAAATTAACTGGCACCTTGCCTGGACGAAAACCTGGTAACTTTACTGTTTTGACTAAATTCGTATATTTTTCATCTAGCTTGGAATTAATAGATGATGATGGGATNACGACTTTCCATTCNAGGTCTAATCCATTATTTTTTTTTTTCTTCAATCTTCATTTTATCACCTTGGTACGGGCGGAGGGACTTGAACCCACACGACTAAAGTCACTGGAACCTAAATCCAGCGCGTCTACCAATTCCGCCACGCCCGCTAAATAATTTATAAAAAACAACATTATTTCACTTAAATCAATTATTATTTTTTAATCTTGAAAAAATCTCAGGAATAGAACTTATAAAATCCTCAGCAGTTAGGTTTTTTTTGATTTGAGATAACTCACCATGAATAAAAACAGCAGCTAAAACAGCTTTTTTAAATTTCATTTTTTGAGCAATTAAACCTGAAATTAAACCACATAAAATATCTCCAGTTCCAGCAGTTGCTAGAGAATTTTTTGCATTATCATTTATCCAAACACTATTATCTTTAAATCCTATTACAGTATCGTTACCCTTAAATAGAATGGTATTACAGATTAATTTNACTGCATTTAAGCATTCAAAAATTTTTGATTTTTTTCTATTTTTGAAAAGTCTTCTAAACTCTGCTTCATGAGGAGTTAAAACTACATTCTTTTTCTTCATTAGTAATTTGTATAATAGTTGTTTTTTAGTTTTAAACATACTGATTGCATCAGCATCAATAACTATTGGTCCTTCAAAATTTTTAACAAAGTTTAAAACTAATTTATAATCAAAATTTTTTCCTAAACCAGGACCAACAACAAGAACACTTTTTTTTTTAATTATATTTTTATCAATTATTTTTACTATAGTNCCGGTTTCAACACCACTGTAATACTTTAGGTGTTCTTCCAAAATTCCAATTGTTGAAAGTCCACAACCAATTTTTCTTGCACTAAGTGCTACCATCCTAGATGCTCCAGCCATTTCACCCCCGATTACTAGAACATGNCCCTTGTCATATTTATTCGAATCAATATCAAATCTTGGTAAATATTTATAGATTTTAGATGAATTTAAAAAAATCTTAGGTTCGGAGTTTTTTGGTATTTTTAAATTTAGTTTAATAATTTTTTTTTCTCCGCAAAATTTTTTCGATGGAATTAGAAAATGAGCAGGTTTAAAAAAACCCATACACAATGTCAGGTCAGCATTAACAGCACATCCTAAAACTTTGCCAGTATCACATTCAATACCACTCGGTATATCAACAGAAATTATGTTTTTGTTAGAATTATTAATATTATCGATAATATGTTTGTAAATACCTGTAATCTCCCTATTTAAGCCAGTACCAAAAACACAATCAACGAGAATATCATAATTCTTTGTTAAAGAGGAAAAATTTTTAATTTTACCAAACTTACCGATATCGTAAACTTCATTTGTTATTTTTTTTTTTTTTAAATAGTTTGCTGCAATTTTACCATCTTTACCATTATTTCCAGTACCGCAAATAAAAAAAAAATTTTTTCCTTTGAAATTTTTAAAAAGGAATTCACCAATTTTTCTACCAGCATTTTCAATTAAAGTTTTTTCAGAATATTTAGCAATAAAGTTGTTTTCTGATATTAATATTTGTTGTAGTGTTAGTATTTTATCGAATGACATAAGTTTATTAATGCATTTTTTTTCTCTTCTTTATATATTTTTTTTTTCAATTGTTACTGCAAATAACTTAAAAGTAGGTTCAATAATAAAGCTTGATAATAACATTCCTAGTGAATGTGGTTTAAGTTTTGAGACTTCTACAATAACATCCAAAGTAATAATAAAAAAAAATAAAAAAGGAACTTCTACAGTTTTTATTGTTGAATCTAATAATGAATTTATTAAGACAGCTAACATTAATACTAATAGTATTGACTTACTAAAATTACTTAAAAGTAATATAAAAAAATCAAAGCAAATATATATTGAATCAATAACTGATGAAAATCAAACATCAGCTTTTTTCCAAGAGTTGTTAATAGGAGGCGGAAATTTGTTTATTAATGGCAAAAAAATTCAAATAATAGGACCTATTGATTCTAAAGTCAGGTTAGAGTATCTTTTTTGTACGGGTGAGATGTTTTTACCAAATTATAATTAAAAAATGAATTATACAAAAGACAAAATTTTAGAAATTCTAAACTTACCATTGAATGATTTAATATTCAGAGCACAGACTGTTCATAGAAAGTCTTTCAAAAATGCAGACGTGCAGCTCGCTTCGCTTGTTTCTATAAAAACTGGAAGCTGTCCTGAAGACTGTAAATATTGCCCACAATCTGCACATTTCAATGTTGACATTAAGAAAGAAAAGTTAATGGAATTTTCGGATTTAAAAAAAGCAGCTAATTTGGCAAAAAAAAATGGTGCTGATAGATTTTGTATGGGCGCTGCTTGGAAAAAATTGAATGATGGCCCTCAACTCAATTCAGTTTTAGAAATGGTCAAAGAGGTAAAATCTTTAGGACTTGAGGCTTGTGTTACGTTAGGATCTATTAGTCTCGCTCAAGCAAAAAAGTTAAAAAAAGCTGGTCTAGATGCATACAATCATAATATCGATACATCACCTGATTTTTATAAGAAAATTATATCAACAAGAACCTTTGAGGAAAGACTAGAGACTATAAAAAATGTAAGTGATGCCGGAATAAGTGTTTGTTGTGGGGGAATTATTGGAATGGGAGAAACATGGGAAGATAGAGCAAAAATGCTTGAGGTTTTAGTTAATCTTAAACCAAAACCTGAGAGTGTTCCTCTTAATGCGCTGGTACCCGTAAGAGGAACCCCACTAGAAAATTTACCTTCAGTAAATCCTCTTGAAATGGTAAGAATGGTCGCGACCACAAGAATTTTATTACCAAAAACAAGAGTTCGTTTATCAGCTGGAAGAAAAAAATTTTCTAATGAAACACAGTTACTATGTTTGCTTGCAGGAGCAAACTCAATCTTTTATGGAGATTCCCTACTAACTACAGAGAATAATGAAATGGATGAAGATAAAAAACTTATTTCAGAATTTAGCAAAAAAGATTCTTTAAAAACTAGTAATAGTCGCTTATAAAGTTGTCTCTATTAGGCATTTTTATTTCTGAAAGAAGTTTCTTATTAATTTTTTCTTGAGTAAATAAACCATTTAACTCTAAAATATAGCCAGTTAGACTGTAAACTTCTTCATCAGTAAAAAACTCATTATTTTTATTTCTTTTTGCTCTTTTCAAAAAATCAAAAATCTTTGGAGCAAATGGCCAAAAATTTCCTACTGTTTTTGAGACCTCATCACCTGACAGTTTACCTCTTCCAACAAGTTCTGGACCATAAAGACCTTCGCCGGAATGTCCATGACATTGACTACAAACCTGAGAAAAAATCCTTTTCCCTTCAATTACATTACCCTCTGTATTAGGAAGGTTTGAGCCATCAATTTCAATTGTATAAATCTCGTTGGAAATACAATGAAAAGAAAAAATATAAATAGAAAGTTTAAATATATATATGCTCAATCGTCCCATTACTTTTTAATTTAATACTTGTGATTGCGTTAAAGTGGTAATAAGCATTGCTACCCATTTCTTTTAAAAATTTTTTTCTAGATGGTTGAGTATATCCCTTATTGTCAATACATCTAGATTGAATCATTAACGTTTTCCCAGTCCAATTAAACTCATAATTAAATGTTGTTATATGAGAATTTCTTTCATTTAATTCAGCATTAATCCAACTTTTTCCTCCATTTATTGAGATTTGAACTTGATTTATTAAGGAAATACCAGACCATGCTAGACCATAAATTACAATATTTCCCTTTTTTATTTTTTCTTCTATGTTTGGTTTTAAAACCACAGACTTCGGCAGCATCTTAAAACTAAATTGTTTTGATTTTCCATTGGGTAATAAATCCGTATATCTTGAAGTTTCATTCCTAGAAAAGACTGGCTTGGACCTAAAAGTAATTTTTTTTAGCCACTTAACACTTGTAGAACCCTCATAACCAGGCATTATAAACCTAACTGGATAACCTTGTTCTGGTCTAATTGGTTCTCCATTTTGATAAAGAGCTAAAAAAGATTTATCCATTATTTTTGAGATTGGTAGGCTTATATTATAACTTCCTCTATCATAACTTGTTAATTCAACCCATTTATATTTAAGTATTTCATCATGTTTAAAGTTTTCATATATTAATTTTTTTAATAAAACACCTGACCACTCAGAACATGAAAACAAACCATGAACTAAGTCTAATTTTGTTTGCGTCGGAATTTTATTGTAAAGTAAATTTGAATTTCCTCCACATTCTATAAAAACTTTGTTCGTAATAATCTTATTTTGTCTTAGATTGGTTAAAGAAAATTTTTTAATTTTTTTTTTAGTTTCTATTATTAACTGATAGTTTTTTGGATTTATAGCTTTAACACCATAATGATGTCGCTCAAAATGCAACCCATTTGGTGTTACTGTACCCCTAAGTTTGCTCAAAGGTGAATAACTCACTCCATTACCTGATGTAACAGGGTTAGCAATAATCCATCTAAAAATTTTTTCGAATTTTGATGGTATCCCATAATTTCTAAAACCGGTGTTTTTCTCAAAATCAGAAATCTCTTGATACGCTTTTATTTTTTTCACAAAAAAAAATGAAAAAAAAATAATTACTATTTTCTTAAAAAGGACTCTTTTTTCTTTAATAAAATTTTTCATACTTTTTTTAGTCTATTAACTTTAAAGATAACTTAAAATAAATTTAGATTAATGGTCCAGAATTTGCAAAAGAATTGTTGCAGTTAAAATTAAAAATACAATATATTGAGCATGCCCAAGTTTTTTGAAAATATAAACAGAAATAGTGTACAATTAGATGTTCTTCACGGATGGGACGTGAATGCAAAAGAATGGTATATCGATATCAAAATGACTGGTTTTTCTGGTAGCAATATCAGAGAATGGTTTTCCTCAGAAAAAAATTACAAAAAAACACTTAAGAATATTTTAATATAATTATATTATAAACACGTATTTATGAAAAATACGTTTCAGATAGTATTATTTAACCCTCAAATCCCCCCAAACACTGGAAATATTTTAAGGTTATGCTCACACACAGGATCAAAACTTCACATAATTAAACCCATTGGCTTTAACCTTGATGAGAAATCTCTTAGGAGGGCTGGTCTTGATTATTATCACAATGTGGATTTAAAAGTTTATGAATGTTTGGATCAATTTATAAAAAATAATACATACGATAACTTGTTTCTAATTACAAAATTTGGAAAAAAAAGATATGACAAAATTAAATACAAGAGAAATGATTTTTTTATGTTTGGGTCAGAAATTAATGGTCTCACTGAGGAAGTTTATAAAAAACTAAAAAAATCTGATAAAATTTATATTCCTATGATTCCAGGCAATAGGAGTATTAATCTAGCAAATGCAGTGTCAATATGTATCTATGAAGCATGGAAACAGATTAATTTTTCAACAATTTAAAATTACAAAATATATATCGTTAGGTGTTGAGTTGTAGTAAAAAGAGTAAACAACGTTGAATGTTTTTTTGAGCTTTTCTTCCATCAAAACTCTACTTGTATAAAAAATACTATTAACTATTTTAGGTGATCGTGCTTGTTGCAGGTTAAAAATAATCCCTTCTTTTGATTTTTCAAAATTTTTTTTTAGGTTATGAATTAAATATTTCTCCCACCTGTATACACTTTTATAAACTGCATAGTTATATGTTCCATTCATTACTGAAAAGTCACAGTCTTCAATAGGATGATCTGAAACAAAAAAAATTTCGTTTTTATCTCTATTTGAAGTTTTACAAAAATTAACAAAATCTGCATTTATATCATACCCTTTGTAAGAAAATTTTTTTTCAAAATTTTTTTTTAGAAATTGATATAAATCTCCGTAACCGCATCCAATATCCGCAATTCTGGTAGTATTATCTACTTTATTACTAGTATAATTTAATAATAATTCAGTTAAATTTTTAAATCTATTTTCTTGAGACTCTTTTGAATTCCAGAAAAGTCCTCGTGGAGTAAAACCATATTTTTTCACATTTTGTTTATAAACATAAACCAAGAGAGAGTTGATACATTTTAGATAAAGATTATTAAACATAAATTTTAATTAAATTCAAAAACTAGGATCATTTTTGATTTTTGATGATTCTTTTGAAACTTTCTTACCTGGCACCTTATTTTTAGCAAAAAGATCAATCCATTTTCTAAAACAATAGATTATAAAAGGATCACAGTTTTTTAATTTCTTAGCTAAAATAAGATTAGGTATAAAAATTAATTCGCAATCTTCATATGCTTCAGCTGACACTGCTCGTAGTTCTGACTCAAATAAGATATACCACGCTCCAAAAGAATCACCTGGACCGATATCTCCAATATGTTGAATAAAATTCTCTTGTTTGTGCCTTTTTTTTAAATGAACTATTCCTTTAATTACAATAAAAGCTCCATTAGCCACTTGACCTTGCGGAAAAATTACATCACCTTTTTTAAAGTTTTTTACTTCATAATGTTTTTTTAAGCTTTGCAAATCACTTGTTTTTAACATAGTTAATGTTCCTGTTTAAATTTTATGATAGATAATATAAAAAAAAAAATAAAAATCTGATAATTTTGTATATAGGTGTGAGATGAAATTACTAAAAAAAGCTATTTTTGGTGGCTTAGTCCTAACTACAGGCACACTAGTAATTGGTAGTACTATCTTCTTAGTTGCCAATAAAAATAAAATAGTTGATAGAATAAAAAAGTTACAATTTAAAGAAAATAAAAGTGCATCAATTAAATAACTTGATTTTATATTTCTTAATATTATTTAAGATGCAACAAAGGAGCAAAAATGTCAAAAATACTATCAATATTATCATTGTCTTTATTCTTTGTATTGAGTACCACAAGCATGGATGCCAATGCAAATCATTGTAGTGGTGGACATAAAGAAATAAAAGACACTAAAGATTCTTCAACCGAAGATTCAAAAGAAGCTAATTCCAATTAAATTTATGCAGAGACTAATGTCTCTGCATTCCTTATAAAAATGACAGATTCAAGAGCAATTGCTCTCAACAAATTAGATTTATTTATAAAAAATGGGCTAAAAAATTATAGTTCACAAAGAAATTATGATTTTGGTCCGGAAAACCATTCAAATGTCTCAAACTTATCTCCATATATAAAAAAAAGGATTATTCATGAAAAAGAAGTATTGAAAGAATGTTTAAAGAATAATAGTTACGAAAAAATTGAAAAGTTTGTTCAAGAAATTTTTTGGAGATCATATTGGAAGGGTTGGTTAGAAGGTAGAAATGATGTATGGACACAATACAAAAAAACATTGGTAGAACTTAATGAATCGTATTCATTTGGTGTAAAAAAAAAAATTTATCAAAATGCATTAAATGGAAGTACGGGAATCGAATGCTTTAATTTCTGGGTAAATGAGCTTGTTAAATATGGATATCTTCACAATCACACAAGAATGTGGTTTGCAAGTATATGGATACATACACTTAATTTACCATGGCAACTGGGAGCAGATTTTTTTTTAAAAAACTTACTTGATGGAGATGCTGCTTCTAATACATTGTCTTGGAGATGGGTTGCAGGACTTCATACACAAGGAAAAAATTATCTAGCAACTGAAAGCAATATAAATAAATTTACAAAAAACAGATTTACCAAAGCAATGAATTTGGCTTCTAAACCCAAAAGCTTAAATTATGAATTTATTGATTATAAATTAAAGGAATTTAACGTAAATAGCAGTACTTCAGAAAATAATATTTTTTTAATAAATTTAAATCATATGAGTTATGAAGATAAAACATTTGAAATTTTATTAAAAAACGATGTTTGTTTGATAGAAGATTTAATAGAAAATAATTGCAGTAAATCAATTCAATTATTCAATAGAAAAGTAGTTAGTGATTATTATAAAACACTAATGAAAAAAAATATAAAAGCTAAAATTTTTGAAAATATTTCTGATTTTAGTAATTTTTTAAAAAAAAATAATTATAAAAAAATACATACTTTTTATCCATGCATAGGAAGACAAAAAGATATCATTGATTCTTTAATTCATAAAAATCAATGTACTGTAAAATTTGAGTATGATAAGTTTGACCATATGTGCTGGTCATATGCGTCATCAGGTTTTTTTAAATTTAAAAAGAAAATCCCTTTTTTTATTAATGAAATATTAAGTAATTAATTACACAATTTATCAAATTTCTTTTCATTTTTTCGAATAGGCATTTGATCTATGTACAAAAAATACTTTTCAAGACTTTCAATTTCATTATTTGAAAATTTTAAAAATCCGTCTATACCAATCAAGGAAACTTTGTATGGTAAAACATAGATTAATGAATCCTCTTTTTTATCATTTTTAAGATAAAAATATTCATTTTTTTTTTTGTACAAAAATTCAATTTTTCTATTTT
>PATB01000042.1 GCA_002712255.1 Alphaproteobacteria bacterium | reverse complement strand
TTTTCTTCCTCTTTTTTTGCCTTTTCTAATTCTTTTTTCTGACGTTTTTCCTCTTTAAGGCGAGCAGCCTTCTCTTCTTTTAATCTTTTTTCTTCCTCTTTTTTTGCCTTTTCAAACTCTTTTTTCTGGCGTTTTTCTAATTCTTTCGCCTTTTTTTGGGCTTCCAGTTCCTTTTGTTTTTTTAATTCCTCAGCCTTTTTTTGGGCTTCCAGTTCCTTTTGTTTTTTTAATTCTTCCGCTTTTTTTAAAGCTTCCAGTTCTTGTTGTTTTTTTAATTCTTCGTTCTTTTTTAAAGCTTTTAGTCTTTTTTGTTTTTTCAACTCTTCTGCTTTTTTTAAAGTTTCCAGTTCTTGTTGTTTTTTTAATTCTTTGGCTTTTCTTGCTGCTTCTATTTCTTTTTTTCTCTTTTCTTGAATTGCTTTTCTTTTTTCTTCTTGAATTTTTCTTGCAGCTTCTATTTCTTTTTTTCTTTTTTCTTCAAGAGCTTTTCTTTTTTCCTCTTGAATTTTTCTTGCTGCTTCTATTTCTTCTTTTAAACTTTCTTTCTTCGTTTCATCAGAGATTGATTTTGGAGGTATTAATTTAATTTTTTCATTTTTTTTCTCTATCGAAGGTATTAATAACCTTTCCTTCGGATTTGGATCTATAATGATTTTTTTTATAACTTCCTTATCCTGAGCAAATGTTGTTTTTTCTGTGAATAAAAACAACAAAAGTGTTATTACCAGTAAAGTTTTCAAAAAATTATTCATTTATTTAAAGCTTTTCTATCATTTCGATTACTATTTTATCAATAAATTTATTACCAGCTATAAATATTTTTGAACCTTTGAGTTCTAAACTCTTAATATCACCACCGGTTGAGTTAGTTATTAACCCTGCCTCAATAATAAGCTTTTCAGGAGGATTTACAATAATACAACAATCAATTTTTCCACATGATAGGTTGTTTAGATCAGAATAACATGAACCGGACTCAACTATTGAAAAATAATTTTCTGATAGATTTTTTTTTATAAGTCCCTCGCAAGTCAAACTTAAATTACTTTTATTATTAAAAATGCTTATAAGGGATTCATCTTTTTTTTTTTTATTTGAAACTCTTATCCTAGTTTCGTTTTTAAATGCTCCAGTCCCTGTTTCATAAAAGAATATTTCATCTTTAAGAGGATTATAAAAAAAATTTGTTTTAATTAAATTTTTCTCAAAAAGTGAAATATTTATTCCAAAATTTTCATTGGCCCTTTTGAAATTAATAATAGAATCAATCACGCTAATTAACCAAAAATCCCCAGTATTATTTTCTAANTCTTTAACAATTTTTAAATTTGGTTTTATTTTTTTTAAAAAATTTAAAACTTCTTCTTCAATTTTATTCTGAGCATTTCGGATAAATAATTTCGTGTCTTTGATTGAGCTTTGAAGCTCTTCTATTTCATTATAGTCCCTAATAATATATTTTCTTAAATCCCTTAAATTTTTTTTTAGAATATTTGCCAGTGGCGTAAAGCTCATTTTAATCTCTTGATTTTTCTAAATATTCTAGCGTTTCAGTATTTACAACTATTTTATCGCCTTCCTTTATATGTTGGGGCACCAAAACTTTGATGTTTTTGCTTGTAACTGCGTTTTTAAAGGATGAGGATGCGGTTTGTCCTTTTACAACAGCATCTGCTTCTTTTATTTCAACAGTAATTGTCTTNGGTAGCCTTATTCCAACTATTTCTTCAGCTATTATATCTAAATAAAGCTGAAGNCCGTCTTCTAAAAAATCATTATTTCCATTAAGAAGATTATCATTTAATGTTAGTTGCTCATAATTTTCATTATTCATCACAGTAATCATATTATTTTCAGAGAATAGGTAAGTTACACTAATTTCATTAACATTAAGTTTTTCTATATTTTCAGATGTTCTAAGTCTTTCGTTAACTTTGGAACCACTTTTAAGGTCTCTCATTTCTAATTGGATAAAAGCACCACCCTTTCCAGGTTTGATAGTGTTNGTCCCCATAACCTGAAATATTCTTTCTTTATATTTGATAACATTTCCAACTTTAATGAGATTAGCTATCATTTTCATAATTTTTTCCTTTTAAAATTTCTTTAAATTGATTTGCTGACTCTATAGGTCCGTATTTAAAATTCCACAAACTTTCAATAATTGCAACGTAATTCGGCTTCAGATTAAATAAAAGTTTAATGTTTTTGTGATTAATTCCACCTATGAGTACAAACGGTAAATTTATTTGGCTTGTAAAACTCTTTATGGAATTTAAGTTTATTGCTTTTTTATTTTTTGTATTTGTTTTAAAAGATGGTCCAAAAGCGACATAATTAGCACCCTCTTCTTTGGCATTTTTGTACAAATTAATTGAATTTGAGCAGGTGACTCCTACTATAAAATTTACCCCAAATTTTTTTTTTGCAGCCAAACAACTCTTATCATCTTGACCCAAATGAATTCCATCAAAATAAAATTTTTCTGCAATCTCAAAGTCATCATTTATAATNAGTTTNATTTTTTTTTTTTTACATATTTCTAAAAATGAAAAGTGGTATTTTTCTACAAAACTTTCCCTATCTTTTAATGATTGAAATTTAGGTCTAAATTGAAAATATTTAACAGGTATTATATCTGTGATTTTATCAAAAATTACTGCACTAAAATTAGTTGTCTCTTTAGGGGGGGAAATAAGATAAATCTGCATTTACAAAAATTATTATATTAAATCATTGATATTTTTGATCTTTTTAAATTTTTCTGTTATCAAAACCTGGATTCCCTTCTTTTTTGCTAAAGATTTAATCTTTTCAGTCAAATCTTTATCTAGGTTATTGCTAATTGACATCTTTTTCACTTCAAGTTCAATAACTGTCAGAGCTAAGCCAATATTTTTTCCAACCTCAGCGATTAAATTTACTTGTTTTTTTCTACCTAATACTTTGAATGCATTCATAACATGTGGTCCTTGTAATGACAAATATTGGTTTGTCCATAAAATATTAATTTCTAAATTTTTATATTTTTTTAAAACAGTTTCAGTTTCTTTGAAATTAGTAAATTTAATCGTTAAATACTCATAAATTTTCATTTAGACAATGTTGAAATAACATCAACTAATCTGTTGGAAAAACCCCATTCATTATCATACCAAGCAAGAATACGACAAAATTTTTTGTTTAAAACTTTCGTTTCACTTAAATCAACAATGGAACTATTAGGGTTGTGATTAAAATCATTAGAAACTAGAGGTTCAGATGTAGTTTGAATAATATTTTTAAAGCTATCTTTTTCAGCTGCTTTGAAAAGATTGTTTAATTCTTCATCTGTGGTTTCTTTTTTGGAAAAAAACTTAAAATCAACTAATGAAACATTTACTGTTGGAACTCGTATGGCACTTCCATCAATTTTGCCTTTAAGGTGAGGTAAAACTTCTGATACAGCTCTTGCNGCTCCTGTAGATGTGGGTATAATNGAAATAAGAGAGTTTCTAGCTCTTCTTAAATCTTTATGAATTGTATCAATTGTGTTTTGATCCCCAGTCACTGAATGAACAGTCGTCATATAACCAGAATCAATTCCTAAATTTTTATCAATTAAGTATGCCAGCGGGGCAAGGCAATTAGTAGTACATGAACCATTAGAAATTATCCTATGGCTATCGTTAATTGACTTATGATTAATTCCAAAAACTACTGTTATGTCTGGGTCACTTGCAGGAGCTGATATCAAGACCCTTTTGGAGCCAGATTCGATATGTTTCATGGCATCTTCTCGTTTGGTAAATATTCCTGTGCACTCGATAACAAGGTCTATATTTAATTTTTCCCAAGCAATATTACTCGGATTAGGTTCGCTTATAAATGAGATTTCATTATCTTCAATTTTTATTTTATCAGAATCTTTGTAAATGTTTTGCTGGAATGTCCCATGGACAGAATCATATTTGAACAAATGAAGGTTNCTTTCGATCTTGCCTAAATCATTTATAGCTACAATTTCAAGATTAGTTAAATTTCTTTCAATCAATGACCTAAGTGTAAGTCTTCCAATTCTCCCAAATCCATTAATCGCAATTCTATATTTCATATCAATTATTTTATAGTTATTGATTAATGAATAATTATAATAATGTAAAGAAGATAATAAATTGCATTTATGAGTAAAGAANAGGTAAAAATAATTTTAAAAAAAATTGTTACATTAAAGTCGAAAGTAAATAAATTATCAAAAAGTAATGAATCTGAGCTTTATAAAAAAAAATTATTAAAAGTTTCGCTATACATGAAGAGAGTTGTAAAATTTTTAGAGAAAATTAAATGAAAGTAATAAATGCCAATACTAAGTCTAGAAATTGATAATATTAAATATGAAATTGAATGTAAGGAAGGAGAAGAAAAATTATTGAGGGAATCTGAACAACTTCTTAATCATAAATTTCAAGAAAATAAGCACATAAAAAACTTATCACAATATAAGAAATATTTGATGATTTCTTTAATACTTGCAGGAGAAATTAATCTTTTGAAAAAACAAAACGAAAAACAAACTACTGACTTTGAATCAATAATCGATGAATTAGATGATTTAGAAAATTTGATAGAAAAAAAAATAAATGGATAAAAAAGAATTAAGGTCCAAGTATTTAATTTTAAGAAAGGGTATTAAAAATAGATCAGAAAAGGAAAAAAAAATAAATAACTTTTTAAAATCACTCAACCTTTCTTCTAAAGAAAAAGTTTCCGGTTATTTTCCAGTCAGAGGAGAAGTTAATATTCTTCCATTTATGCATTTTTTAAGTGAAAAAAAAAATTTAATATGTATGCCTTTTATCACAAAAAATAATTATCATTTACTTTTTAAAAGTTGGAAAGATGGTCAAAAAATGTTTAAAGACAGATTTAATATTTTAACGCCCCTTAATGGAAAGTTCACAAGACCAACTGTAATGTTAGTTCCGCTAATAGCATTCGATAAAAAAAAAAATAGATTAGGTTATGGTGGTGGGTTTTACGATAGAACAATTAAATATTTAGAAAAATTTAATTCTCTACAAACAATTGGAATTGCTTTTAATGAACAGGAAATTGATATAATACCTACAATGAGATTTGATAAAAAACTTAATAAAATTGTTACTCCTAAAGGAATTATTAAATGAGGGTTTTAGTTTGTGGAGATATCGTTGGNAAATCTGGAAGAAATGCCATTAAAAGAGAACTACCATCACTTAAAAAAAATAAGAAATTAGATTTTATAATTGCAAATGGAGAAAATGCAGCAAGCGGTTTTGGTATAACTAAAAAAATATGCAAAGAACTTTACTCTGTAGGAGTAGATGTTATTACTTCCGGAAACCATATTTGGGATCAAAAAGAAATTGTTCAGCACATTGAGACTGATAAAAGATTGATTAGACCTTGTAACTATTCTGATGGTACACCTGGAAAGGGTTATGCAATTTTTAAAATGACCAATGGAGATAATATTGTAGTAATAAATGTTATGTGTAGACTTTTCATGGATTTTATTGANGATCCTTTTAAATCAATAAGTGAACTTTTAAATTTTATTAACTCTAATNTTAATGATCCTATAATTTTAATTGATATTCATGGTGAGTCATCATCTGAAAAAATGGCAATCGCTCATTTTTTAGATGGAAAAGTTTCAGGTATTTTTGGCACTCACACACATATTCCAACATCTGACCTGCACCTACTTGAAAAGGGAACTTTTTATCAAACAGATTTGGGGATGTGCGGTGATTACAATTCTGTAATAGGCATGAAAAAAGAGCTTTCAATAAAAAGGTTTACACAAAAACATTTGAAAATAAGACTTGAGCCAGCTGATGGAGAAGGTACCTTGTGCGGAACAATATTACATTTTGAGGGTAAAAATGTTAAAGCATTTGAACAAATAATTTTAGGGGGTAAACTTCAGAAAGGTCAAGATGGCAGGACACTCTAAGTTTAAAAATATAATGCATAGAAAAGGTGCTCAAGATAAAAAAAGAGCAAAACTTTTTTCTAGGCTAATCAGAGAAATATCAGTATCAACAAAATTAGGTTCACCTGATCCATCCTCAAACCCTAGATTGAGAGCGGCAATTAATAATGCTCTATCATCAAATATGACGAAGGATACAATTGATAAAGCTATAAAAAAAAATTCCTCTCAAGATGATAAAATTTTGATTGAAGAGATAACGTATGAGGGTTTTGGACCTTCAGNGGTTGCTGTAATCGTAGAATCTATGACAGATAATAAAAATAGGAGTGCATCTGAAATCAGATCAACATTTTCTAAATATAATGGAAATTTGGGGATAAGTGGTTCTGTAAAACATAATTTTAAAAAAGTTGGTATCATTTCTTATTCTAAAGAAATAACNACATTTGAAAATTTTTTTGAATTTTGTGCTAGTTTAAATGTTAATGATATAATAGAAAATAATGAGATTTATGAAGTTGAGACAGATTTAGAGATTTTTAGCGAAACTTTAGAGAGCCTCGAAAATAAATATTCAGTTGCAAAATTTTCATCGTTGGAATGGAAACCCTTAAGCTCAGTTGAAATTTCAAATGAAGAGGATGCAAAAAGTCTTTTGATTTTGCTAGAAAAGTTAGAGGAGCTTGATGATGTTCAAAATGTATTTTCTAACTTTAATATTAATGATTCACTTATGGAAAAGTTAATTTGATTAATAAAAAAAATTTAATTATGGGCTTTGATCCTGGNNTNATAAATACTGGTTGGGGTGTTTTAGAAAAAAATGATAATTTTGAAAAATATATTGCGCATGGGTGTATCTCACCATTAAAAAACCTTAATTTAGGAGATAGGTTGTTAGCAATTTATCAAGACACATTAGATTTACTAAACATCTATAATCCAAATTCAATAGCTGTCGAAAAAATTTTTGCAAATAAAAATCCTCAATCTACAATGAAATTAGGTAAAGCAAGAGCAGTAATATTCTTAGCTGCAGCAAAGGAAAATATTGATATTTTTGAATATTCACCAAACACTGTTAAAAAAAATTTAGTTGGTTATGGCCATGCTACTAAGGCACAAATAGTAAAAATGATAGAGAGAATGTTTCCATATTTAAAAATTAAAGAAGATGGAAAAGATTCACTTCCTGCCCTAGATGAAAATTCTGCTGATGCACTTGCAGTTGCTATTTGCCACTCAATGCAAAAAAGATCAAAAATTTTTTTAAAGAGATAAAATGATTGTTAAACTTAAAGGATTTATTGAATTTGGTGGAGATGAATACATTGATTTGGATGTAAATGGAGTGGTTTTTAGAGTTTTTATTTCTAATAAAAGTATAAAAAAAATTTATCCTTCAGATTCTTTAATTAGTGTTTTTATTTATGAAATTATTAAGGAAAATGAAAGACTTTTTTTTGGTTTCTTGGAATATGAAGAAAGAGAGATTTTTTCAGATTTATTATGTGTTCAAGGGGTAGGTGGTAAAATGGCATTGAATATTATGACTAAAATGGAAATGAATGAAATCATTGAATCCATAAATACTGAAAACTCAAAAAGTTTTTTGTCGGTTTCAGGGGTTGGAAGTAAGCTTGCTAATAGAATTATTAATGAATTAAAAGAAAAGATTAAAAAAAAATCATTTGGAATTACTTCAAATATATCTTTAGTTAATAAAGATAATTTTAATGACTTAGTTTCATGTCTTTTTAATTTAGGCTATTCAAGAAAAGTTTGTGAGTTGACAGCAGATAAAGTTATAAATGAAAATAAGAAGATGAATTTGGAACAACTGATACCAGTTGCGTTAAAATACCTTTCAAAACCAAAAGTTAATTAAATTATGTCTGATAAAAAAAATATAAATTTAGAACCTAAAGAAATTTCTGATGATAAAAGAATTAATTTACGACCGAGAAGTCTGGAAAATTTTATTGGTCAAGATAATTTAAAATCAAATTTAAAGACATATATAGATTCATCAAAAAAAAGAAAAAATAATCTCGATCATATTATTTTATATGGCCCACCAGGCTTAGGTAAAACTACACTAGCACATATAATATCTTGTGAAAAAAATGTAAATATACACTCAACTTCCGGTCCAGCATTTACAAAAAAAGGTGATCTTGTAACACTTTTAACAAACTTAGCTGAAGATGATATTTTGTTTATTGATGAAATTCATAGATTATCTCCAATTGTAGAGGAAACCCTTTATCCAGCTATGGAAGATTATAAATGTGACTATATTATTGGGTCAGGTCCTTCAGCGAGAGTAATGCAAATTTCAATAGAGAAATTTACTCTTATTGGCGCTACTACTCGATTAGGTCTTCTTTCTAGACCGTTAAGAGATAGATTTGGAATCCATCTTCAACTTGATTTTTATAATCCCTCGGATTTAAAGAATATAATTTTGTTAAGTTCTAAGAAATTTAATGTAAATATNGATGATAATGCAGCTTTTGAAATTTCAAAAAGATCTAGAGGAACTCCCAGGATTGCAATAAGACTCCTAAAAAGAATTATCGACTTCTCTGTTGTACAAAATTTAGATAAAATTTCAGCCGAAATTGTTGAAGATTCTCTAAAAAGAATGAGAATTGATAATGAAGGTCTAGATGATATGGATAGAAAATATTTGAAATGTATTGCTATCGATTACAACGGNGGACCTGTTGGAATTGAAACCTTAAGTGCTTCACTTTTAGAACAAAAAGATATAATCGAAGATGTAATTGAACCTTATTTAATGCAACAAGGCTTAGTTCAAAGAACATCTAGAGGAAGAATTTTATCTGAGAAAGGTCATAATCACATAAAACTTTTTTCCTAAATGCATATGAAAAAAATTCATTCATCTTTAATTTCTGTATATTACGAAGATACCGACTCCACAGGCTTTGTCTATCATACAAATTACATTAAATTTGCTGAACGAGCCAGAAGCAACTTAGTGAGAGATCAATTTCCAGATGTTCAGAAATTATTTAATGCAAATGATTTTTTTTTTGTAGTCAATCAGTTAAATACTAATTTTTTAAAACCAGCTAGCTTAGGTGATAATTTGAGGATTGAAACATTCTTTTTAGAAAATTCTTTTTGTTCAATAAAATTAAGACAAATAATTTTTGTTAGAGAGATGTTGATTACAGAAATAGATGTAAAACTTGTTTGGATTAATGGAAATACAAAAAAACCCTCAAAAATTCCAGAAAATATAATTGCTAGATTTAATTCACTTGAAGTAGTATAAAATTCTTATGGACGAAACTATTGAAAAAAAAGTAATTGAAGAAGCATCAGACTTTTCCATACTCTCGATGTTTTTACAAGCTGATATCGTGGTTAAAATTGTTATTGTAATTTTAATTTTTTCATCGATTTGGTCGTGGGCAATAATTTTTTCAAAATATACTTCTCTTAAAAATATCCTAATTGATTCAGAGGATTTTGAAGAGAATTTCTACTCAAGTGAAACACTTAGTAAGCTTTCAAAAAGGCTTGGATCTCAACCAACACATCCTATGGAATCAGTATTTTTTTCAGCAATGATCTATTTTGAGAAGATTAAAACTGGTTTTTCTAATAAAAATAATGAATTCAAACAAAAATTTTGTGATAATGTAAAAAAAGAGATGGAAATTGTCATCAATAAGGAACTTTCTACCTTAGAAAAAGGTCTAAATTTTCTTGCATCAGTCGGTTCAACAGCCCCATTTATAGGCCTTTTCGGAACTGTTTGGGGTATAATGAATAGTTTTACAGCAATTGGTATCTCTCAAAACACTAGCTTAGCTGTTGTTGCACCTGGTATTGCAGAAGCGCTTTTTGCAACTGCGCTGGGGTTAGTTGCTGCTATTCCTTCAGTTTTATTTTTTAATAAATTTAATAGTATGCTTGAGGATATTTCAAATAAGTTAGATGTTTTTTCAGAGGAAATTATACTTATAATATCGAAGGAAATATTTAGGTAAAAATTTGAAAAAAAACTACAAAAAAAGAAAAACAATCTCAGAAATTAACGTTACACCTTTTGTTGATGTAATGTTGGTTCTTTTGATAATTTTTATGGTTACTGCGCCATTGTTAACAGCAGGAATTAAAGTTAACTTACCTGAAAGCACATCAATTCTTAAAAACGAAAAAAATGATCCAATTACAGTTACAATAAATTCAAAAGGTGAAATTTTTATTCAAAAAAAGAAATTTTCGACTGACGGATTAATAAAAAAACTTAAGGCCCTAAGATCGCAAAATAAAGATCTAAAAATTTATGTTAAAGGAGACAAAAAACTTAGTTATGGAAAAGTTATGGATTTGATGAGCTTTATTAATAAATCTGGATTTAAAAAAGTTGCTTTAGTCACTAGATTAAAATAGATAAAATGACCAAAGGTCTTCTAAAATCAATGTTTCTTCATACGGGAATCTTAATGATGTTTGTCTATGGAGCTGAAATTTTTAAAAAAAATAAAAGATTTGAAATTTACGAAATCCCTCTTGATATTGTAGATATTTCTGAAAAAACTGTAAATAAAACTCAAATAAAAAAAAAAGCTATTTCACAAAAAAATAAAAAGCAAAAAGAAACTTATTCTCCTCCATCACCAAAATCAAAGCCCAAACCACCAGAATTTGCAATAAAAGAGAAAGAAAAAAAAACACCAGTAAAAAATAAAGCAAAAAAGAAAGTTGTTAAAAAAGAAGAAAAACAAAGGTTAGATAGCATTCTTAAATCAATAGAAAAAATAAAATCTCAGAGAAAAGTTGAAAAAAAAATTGATCAGAAAAACGAAGATGAATTAGTGGAGGATAAAGAAGAAGATTTGAAAGAAATTAGTTTAGGAGAAAAGCTTACTATCTCAGAGAAAGATGCAATAAGAAGACAGTTTTACAGATGTTGGATCGTACCGGCAGGGGCAAAAAATCTTAAAGATCTTTTTGTTTCAATAAAAATTAAACTTGATAGGGATGGAAATGTTATTTCTTCAAAGTTAATAAACGACAATAGACTTAACGAAAGTTTTTTTAGAGCGGCCGCAGAAAGTGCCATTAGAGCAGTAAATCATCCTGAATGTAAAAAACTCAAGGTCCCTGAAAAAAAATACAAAACATGGAAGGAAATAATTTTAGACTTTGATCCGTCCCAAAGCATTAACTAAAAAAAGTAAATTTTGATTTTTAAATTCATAGCCCTATAATAAACTTCTCAGATGTTAAGAGTATTTTGTACATACCTATTTTTGGTAATATTTCCTACTGAGAGTTTTTCTGAACTTAGAATAGATATTACACGAGGAAATACGGAACCAATTCCGGTAGCTTTAGTTAAACTTCAAACAAAAAGTGAAACAGAAAATAAGATTTCGTTAGATATTAAAAACGTTATTTCAAATAATCTTCAACGTTCTGGTCTTTTTACGATGTTACCAAAAAGTGTTTTTTTAACTGAAACTTTAAACTTTGATTCTAAACCATCCTTTTCTGACTGGAAAATAACAACAGCGCAAGGATTGATTCATGGAAACCTTTCCGTTTCTGGTGAAAAATTAAATATAAAATTTAGATTATGGGATGTGTTTTCTGAAAAACAAATGGTAGCACAACAACTTTCAACTGAAACCAACAATTGGAGGCGTATAGCTCACGTAATATCGGACATAATTTATAAAAGAATTACAGGGGAATCAGGTTATTTTGATAGTCGCATTGTTTATATTTCTGAATCAGGACCAAAAAATAACAGAAAAAAAAGATTGGCGATTGTTGACCAAGATGGTGAAAATCATAAATTTCTTACTGATGGATCTTATCTAGCTTTAACTCCAAGGTTTTCTCCAGCTGCCCAAGAAGTTGCTTATTTATCATATAATAATACTATACCCAGAATTTTTTTACTGGACTTGAATACTGGTTTACAGAAAATACTCGGTGATTTTCCTGGAATGACATTTAGCCCAAGATATTCACCAGATGGAAAAAAGTTAGTAATGAGTCTTGCACGAAATGGTAACACAGATATTTACGAAATGAATTTAATAACGCAAAAGCTTGAAAGACTTACAAAATATCCTGGAATTGACACAGCGCCGTCATATTCTCCTGATGGAGATTTTATTACTTTCGAATCAGATAGGAGTGGTAGTCAAAAGATTTATGTTATGAATTTAAAAACAAAAAAAATAAAAAGAATTAGTTTTGGCAAAGGAAAATATGCAACTCCAGTTTGGTCTCCAAGAGGCGACTTAATTGCATTTACCAAATTATTAGGAGGGGAATTTTACATAGGAGTTATGTACACTGACGGCAAAGGAGAAAGAGTTGTTTATAAATCTTACTTAGTTGAGGGGCCAACGTGGTCGCCAA
Source organism: Alphaproteobacteria bacterium (assembly GCA_002712255.1). Taxonomy (GTDB): domain Bacteria; phylum Pseudomonadota; class Alphaproteobacteria; order Methylaequorales; family Methylaequoraceae; genus MED-G10. The sequence goes on along the minus strand of PATB01000042.1, from coordinate 994 downwards.
ATGGAAGAGTATTATCGTTTTACAGTCAAACAAAGTTTTCTAAGGGAAAAATATCTGCTCCAAAGATAAAACTTGTTGATTTAACAGGAATGAATCTTAGAGAATTGATAACACCATCTGATGCGTCTGACCCTTCTTGGTCAGGGTTGTTACCATAATTTATTTTATTGTAGAAATTAAATATTATTACAAAAAAAAGCTTTATTATTGACTTATGCTGATTCAGAATGTAAAACTGTAAAAAGTTAAACTTCCAAGGGTGAGTTATTTATGAAAATAAAACTTTTTGCATTGTTAATGGTATCTCTATTCATACTCAGTTGTGAAAGTAACGATCAGTATGTTGGCAGCGACAGCCTAATCATGGATGATACTTTTAGAGACATTCCTACACATGATAGTGTTGATTGTTTTGGTTCTTGTACCGTAAAGATATACAACAGAAACTAGAAATAACTATTGTAGAGGAAGTTTGTCCTCACCAAATGTACAAAAATCAATGTTATCGTTGACTTATATACCCTCAAAATGTAAAACTGTATAAAAAATAACTATTATTAAGGATATTATCATGAAAAATAAATATTTATCGCTATTATTTGCATCTTTTTTAATCGTCTCTGGTTGTGAAACAATAGGAGGCTCATCATCATCATCTGATTCACCTTCATATGAATATGGTGATTCAAAGCAAGCAAATTTACAAGGATATCTGCAAAATGAAATTGGAGATAGAATTTATTTCGAAACAGATAAACACAATATTTCTTCTGCTTCTGCGTTTACTTTAGAGTCACAAGCAAATTGGTTAAAATCGACGCCTGGTTTTCAAATAATTGTTGAAGGTCACTGTGATGAAAGAGGTACTAGAGAATATAACCTTGCGCTTGGTGAAAGAAGAGCAAATTCTGTAAAAGAATTTTTAGTTTCTCTTGGTGTTGAATCTGGAAGAATCACCACTATAAGTTATGGTAAAGAAAGACCAGCTGCTGAC
>PATB01000041.1 GCA_002712255.1 Alphaproteobacteria bacterium | reverse complement strand
TACCTAATTTTTTTAGATTTCTTTTCATTGGTAAAACAATTCTTTCAAAAAGTGGTGATCTAAGTAGAATTTCAAATTCAAAAATTTCACCTGTTTTCTTATTTGTTAATATATCGTCCTTTATTATCCACCCTTCTTGTTTGAGAATTCTTCTGGCTATTCTTAAATTTTTCCTTAAGCCATTTTCTTCTTCTGTATTAGGCGGAGTATAGACACTTGTAAATAACTCATCGGGGATTTTACCTCTATACTTTTCAAGAATTTTTAATTCATCATCACTTGGTAAACTTTGGGATGAAAGTTCGGAGTTATCAAAAAAACTTTTTGTTCTAGTATATGCATTATAAAACAAGTTTCTGTTAGACCACTCAAAATCAAACGCATAGGTTAAAGCTTTTCTGACATTTCTGTTTTGAAAAATTGATTTTCTTGTGTTGAAAGCAAATCCTTGCATTCCACTGGGTCTGTAATATTTAATTTCTTCAACTTTTACTTTACCCTCATTAACTGCTCCAAATTTATAAGCTGTAGCCCAGTTCTTTGAAGAGTTTTCTTGTTTAAAATCATATGCTCCAGATTTAAACGCTTCTAGTGCGACAGTCTCATCCCTGTAATAATCATAATGAATGGTTTCGAAATTATAGCGACCAATATTTACATTTAAATCCTTACCCCAGTAATTCTGATTTTTTTTTAAAGTAAGACTTCTTCCTGCTTTAACATCTGAAATTAAATATGGACCACTTCCTAATGGAGGTAGAAGAGTAGTTTTGCTGAAATCTTTACCTTCCCAATCTTTTTTTGAAAAAATTGGTAGTTGATATCCAATTATTAGTGGAAGTTCAGGATTGGGCTCTCCTTTAAAAAAAAATTTCACTTCATTTTCACTAATTTCTTCTACTCTATCTACTTGGCCCCAATAAGTTTTATAGGTAGGATGCCCTTTTGACATGATTATTTTAAAAGAAAATTTTACATCTTCAGGTGAAACTTTACTACCATCAGAAAATCTTGCTTCCTTTCTTATTTTGAATGCTACCCACGATCTATCAGGTGGGACTTTTACACCTTCAGCAATTAAGCCATACTGACTAAATGGCTCATCAAATGAGGATTTCATTAGCGTTTCAAAAAGGTATCCTGCTTGATAAGCCGGAACTCCCTTTAAAATATAAGGGTTTAAATTATCGAAAGTTCCTATGGAAAACCTATTTATTCTTCCACCCTTAAAGGCATTTTCGTTAGCATAGTCAAATTTCGGGAAATTTTTTTTATACTTTAAATCTCCATGCATTGCAATTCCATGCTGATAAGTAAGAGAGTTTTCTCCACTTAAAGAATTAGTAAATCCCAGTGTAAAAAAAAAATAAATTGGGGTTAAAAATTTTAAAATATTCATTTTATAAGGTTTTTTTTTATTAGATCCATTAATAATTTATGGTGATTGAAAAAGTTAGATGCAATGATTTTTCCATCTGAGTGAATGCCTAACTTTTTTCCATTCCAATCCGTAATTACTCCTCCAATTTCATTAATTAAAGCTACTTGAGCCATATAATCCCATGGTTTCATATTGGCCTCGACTATTAAATCAATCTTACCGGATAACAATAAACCATAAGCATAACAATCAGTTCCAAAAATTGGAAATTTTACTCTTTTATAAATATTTGTAATTGCAGATCGACTGTTTTTATCAAACATCAACAATGACGTCGAAGCCATTATTGTTTGATTAATTTTTTTTTTATTGTTAACTTTGTTGCACTTTACATTATTCAACTTTACTCCTAATTTTTCACCACCAAACCATCTTTGGTTAAGTATAGGTATATCTATTAAGCCTATTATCGGTCTATTATTTTTCATACAGCAAATTAAAGTTCCAAAAAGTGGTTTTCCTGCAATAAAACTATGAGTTCCATCCAACGGATCTAAGATCCATACATATTCATTATCTTCCTTTTCATAACCAAATTCTTCTCCAATAATGCCATGTTCTGGAAATTTTCTTTTTAAATGTTTTCTAAATTTTTCTTCAATTTCTTTATCTATGTTCGTGACTAAAGAACCATCATTTTTTTCTTCAATATTAAATTTTTTAAAATAATTTTTTTGTAAGATACTTTTACTTATATCTGCAAAACTTAACGCAAACTTTAGTAGCTCAGTATTATTTAATCTCATCAATTTAAAGATTTTAAATAAAAAATTAGATCTATTCTATCGGATTCCTTTTTCAACCCTTTATAAATCATTTTTGTTCCTTTTATATATTCTTTTGGATTTTGAAAAAAATAAAAAAGTTCCTCTTCTGACCAGTCTTTTTTGTAATCGATTAATGCTTTAGAGTATTTAAAATCAGAAATGCTAGCTGATTTTCTTCCAACTATATTCCAAAGTGGTGGCCCAATCTTAATTTTCATTGAATTATCCAAGCTATGGCATGCGCTACACTGTTTTGCGATTTTTTTTCCNTTTTCTAAACTTGCATTTTTTAATAAAGCAGAAAGGTCTAGGTTCTTAAATTTTTGTTCTGCTGTTTCTTCACTGGCGCTTTTATCTTCTATTTCTTCCTCTTCGGCAATAATTATATAACTTTTTTTTGAACTCGTTTTATTAAAAAAAATTTCGTCTGCAACTTTAAAAGATTGAAATAAAATTAAAATAGACATTAAAGATAGAAAATATTTATTCATAACTAATTATAACAAAAGTATTTAGTATATAAATAGAAAATAGAATTATGACGATCAAAAAAAAATTGAAAAAACCAAATCTGGTAATTATCATTCCGGCAAGATTAAGATCTGAAAGATTGAGTAAAAAACTGCTTAGAAAAATTAATAATATTCCAATGATTCTAAGAGTCGCAAAATCAGCAATTAATTGTAATCTTGGGGATGTATATGTTGCAACAGATAGCAAACAAATTTTTAATCTTTGTAAAAAAAATAATGTTAACTCTATCATCACAAAATCTAACATCAAAAGTGGAACAGATAGAGTTTTTAGCGCCTATAAAATTTTAAAAAAAAAATATGATTTAATTGTAAATTTACAAGGAGATCTACCTATTTTTGAAAAAGAATTAATAAAAAAAACCTCTGATTTATTTTTAGATAATAAAACCGATATTGCCTCAGCGGTTTGCAATTTATTAAGTTCAGAAATAAATGACAAAAATATAGTCAAAGCGAAAGTAAAATTAGATAAAAATAATGAAGGTTTTGCAAAGGACTTTTTAAGAACCATTCAAAATAAAGAAAATTTTTATCATCATATAGGCTTATATGTTTATAGTCCTGATTCTATAAAAAAATTTGTAAATTTGAACCAAACTCAAAACGAAACTAAAAGAAGTTTAGAACAAATGAGAGCTATAGATAATAAGATGAATCTAAAAGTAGTTAAATTTAAAAGCAATCCTCCAAGTGTAGATACATTAGAAGATCTAAAAAAAATTCGTTTGCTTTTTAAGAATAATTATTCATAACTTATTTTATAATGTCTAAAAAATATATATCATTTCAAGGATTGCATGGGGCTTATTCAGATCTAGTTTGTAGAAAATTTTACAAAGATTACCTAACTATTCCATGCACCTCTTTTGAGGATGCTATAAGAGCAGTAGAGAGTAAAAAAGCTGAAGTTGCACTTATACCAGTTGAAAATAATATTGCTGGGAGGGTAGCAGACATGCACTTTTTACTAGAAAAAATTAATTTAAAAATAGTTGCAGAGCATTACCATAAAATAGAACATCATCTTATGACAAAAAAAAATCTAAATTTACCAAATATCAAGAGAGTTTTTAGTCACGTACACGCACTAAATCAATGTAGGGAAAATATAAAGAAATTTAAAATTAAACCTTTTAATTTTATTGACACCGCGGGTGCAGCAAAATACATTTCAGAATCTACAATTCAAGACGCTGCAGCCATTGCATCTAAACTAGCTTCTGAAATATATAATTTAAAAATAATAAAAAAAAATGTTCAAGATTCAAAAAACAATATCACAAGATTTTTAGTCTTTTCCAAAAAAAGTATAAAAATTGACTTAAAAAAAAAAGTAATTACCTCCATAGTCTTTAATACAAAGAATCTTCCCGCTTCATTATATAAAGCTTTGGGGGGATTTGCGTCAAATTCTATCAACCTAACACGTTTGGAAAGCTTTTTTGTGAACAAAGATTTTAAACAATTTTCTTTTTTAGTTGATGTTGAGTCTCATCCAGAAAGTTTAAATTTTAAAAAAGCACTAAAAGTATTAAACTTATATTCAACAAAAGTTAAAATGATCGGTTATTTTGAAGCCTCAGATTTCCGAAATTGATTGAATATTTATAAGTTATTTTAAAATAAAACTTTAAATGTTATTTTATTTAGGGAGTTGAGTTTGGACAATAGCTTCGCCAATCCGGTCAGATCTGAAAAGAAGCAGCCGTAACGATTGTTGTTGGGTCAATCCTCAGCTCCTTNTGAGGANAANATGATNAAANANGAANATTACATTGTNCTAGCNAGAAAATATAGNCCCAAAAAATTTTCTGATATAATTGGNCAANNNGAAGTATGTTCNGTNATNNAAGGNGCNATAAAANTNAATAGAGTNNCNCATGCTTTTTTNTTNTCNGGAACAAGAGGTNTAGGTAANACAACNATNGCNNGNATTNTNGCNAAAACANTNAATTGTGAANNTTTAGATNNAAANANTCNTGACGCCTTGNGGAAAATGNNNAAATTGTANNTCAATNNANAATGAAAGTAANATTGATNTTNTNGAAATTGANGCTGCAAGTAGAACNGGNGTNGCTGATGTNAGAGAAATNATTGAAAATATNAATTANAAACCAGTNAATGCNAAAAANAANATTTTTATNNTNGATGANGTTCANATGNTNTCNAAAGCAGCNTTTAATGCACTNTTAAANACTNTNGAAGAACCNCCACTTGGANGTNGTNTTTATTTTTGCNACAACAGANANAGAAAAAGTTCCNNTNACTATTNTNTCNAGATGNCAAANATTTATTTTAAGAAGAGTAGATTTAAATTTGATTTCAGATCATTTAATTAAAATTGCTAAAAATGAGGGTTATTCTCTTGACAGCGAATCAGCACAAATAATTTCTAAATGTTCTGAGGGTTCAATGAGAGATTCCTTATCAATATTAGACAATGTTTTAGCTAGGAATAAACCAATTTCTTCTGAATTAGTTAGAAATGTAATAGGATTAACTGATAACACTCAATCTTTAGATTTGTTTGAAAGTTTATTTATCGGAAACGTAAAAGCTTCTTTAGATAAATTTCAAGAGTTATATGAAAAGGGAATATCAATTGATGAATTAGCTAAATCATTAATGAAATTTGCCTATAACTTGGCACTTATTAAATCTGACTTTGATAACGGTTATGATTTTTTGGATGCTAAGAGTGTTGAAAGGTTAAAAATATTATCAGAGAAATTTGAAATGGATTTTATTACCCGATTTTGGGAGGTTATGCAAAGATATTTAAATGAACTTTCTGATACTTTTGATGAAAAACAATGTTTTGAAATGGCAATAATGCGCTTATGTTATATATCCTTAACTCCTACTCCATTTGAAGCCTTAACTAAAAGGGAATCGGATCAAACAAAATCAGAGAATATTAAGGAAATCAATCACAATTCTAAAGAAACCCAAATAACAAATAAAATTCCAACTGAATTAATAAATAATAACCTTGCCCTCAAAAAAAAAATTTCAGATTCTGAAAAAGAAAAAAAAAATGAAGAAAGTGAATTAAAAAAATTTTCAAACCTTGTTCAATTTTTGGAGGTAAAGTCTGAAATACTGATAGCATATCATCTTCGAAACTCATTTAGATTGGTAAGTTTTTCTGAGTTGGATGGAAATAAACCTACCTGTCATATAGAGTTAGAAAATATTGGGGACGGAGAGGAGGCACAATCTATTCTTTGGAAAGCATCAAAGATTTTAGGTGAACTCACAAAAAAAAGATGGGTATTATCAATAACCAACAAGCAAGGGTTCAAATCACTTTCAGAAATTGAAAAGATTAAGTATGAAAAAAAAGTTGAGCAATTAAAAAAAGAAGAATCTATAAAAAAAATTCTTGATATTATTCCTTCATCTGAAGTAACTTCAGTAAAGGAGATTATTAATGGTAATAAAACAAAAAAGGATAAATAAATGACAAATATTTCTCAGATCATGAAACAAGCTAAAGCGATGCAGGATAAGATGGCAGAAATGCAAAAAAAAATAGAGGATACGGAAATTGAGGGTGCTTCAGGTGGGGGAGCGGTAAAAGTATTAGTAAATGGAAAACACATTCTAAAAAAAATTACAATTGACCCTAATATAGTCGACAAAAATGAAGTTGAGGTTCTTGAGGACCTTATATTAGCTGCTATAAATGATGCTACAAAAAAGATCTCCGAAAATATGAATAATGAAATGAACTCTATCTCGGGGGGGCTAGGTTTACCTCCAGGAATGAAACTTCCTTTTTAATAAATTATATGTCTGCACTTGGTGACCTTATTGAGCTATTCTCAAAACTACCAAATTTGGGTCCACGTTCGGCAAGAAGGATTGTACTTCATCTTTTAAAAAATAAAGAAAAAATTATCCCACAAGTCATAACATCCCTGAACGACCTTAAATCCTCATTAACATTTTGTGATGATTGTGGAAATGTTGATATTTCATCACCTTGTAACATATGTAATTCTAATAAAAGAAAGAGTGAAAAAGTATGTGTTGTGGAAGATATTGGTGATTTATGGGCTATAGAAAAAAGTAAAGCGTATGATGGTCATTATCATGTGTTAGGAGGGGTTTTGTCAGCAATTGATGGTATTGGCCCAGATGAGCTAAATATATCCTCATTATTAAAAAAAGTGCGGGCAAAAAAAATAAATGAAATAATTTTAGCTACTAATGCAACAGTTGAAGGACAAATTACAGCACAATTTATTGCAGATAGTTGTGAGAAAAATGAAATTTTAATTACAAGACTAGCTCAAGGAATACCTATTGGTGGTGAATTGGATAGCATCGACTATAATACTTTGTCAGCGGCGTTTAACTCCAGAAGTGAAATGAAAACTAAGATTTGACATCTAATCTAACTAATTTTTCTTTTATTTGGAAAAGATTTGAAGAGTTTTAAGCTCAAGATTTCTGAAATTTAACATCAATTTTCTCAAATTTTTCTTCAAATAATTCACAAATTGACTTTTCAACATTTTCTTGTTTTTCAAGAAGGATTTTAATTCTTTCTTTCGAACCAAAATTTGAAAAAATAAATTGAAAAATTACTAAAATAAAGAGTAAGCTAGATAAAAATATAATAATTAAAATTTCAAGACCCATTTTTAATATTTTTTTAGCATGGCTATATTAGAAATTCTAACAATACCTGATACAAGATTGAAGCACAAATCAGTCGATGTTGATAGATTTGATCAAAGTCTTCAAAAAACTATTGAGGACATGTTTGAAACACTCTATGCCTCTGGAAATGGTATTGGTCTTGCTGCACCTCAGGTTGGAATTAAAAAAAGAATTGTTGTTATCGATATAAAAAAGGATGATGTTTCTAATCCGATTGCGTTTATAAATCCAAAAATAATAAAACTTTCAGAAGAAAAGTTCATTAATGAAGAAGGCTGTCTGTCTGTTCCTGAATATTATGCAGACGTAGAAAGATCAAAAGAAGTTGAAGTAGAGTGGTTTGATAATGCAGGTATTAGAAAAAGTACAACTTTTACAGGCTTAATGTCGATTTGTATACAGCATGAGATTGATCATCTAGATGGAATTTTATTTATTGATTATTTATCAAAGTTAAAGAGAAAATTAGTTATTGAAAAACTAAAAAAAATTAAAAAAAAAAATAAAACTAATGAATAATCTATCTGGGGTTAAGATAGGGTTTTTTGGAACGCCAGAATTTTCACTGCATTTTCTAAAATATTTATTCAAGAAGAATTTATTAATCAAATTTGTAGTAAGTCAACCAGCGTCAAGGTCTGGAAGAGGTAAAAAAACTAAATTATCTCCGGTTGAGAAATGGAGCTTGGAAAAAAAAATTCCAACCTTTACTCCAAAAAGCCTCAACGATCAAAAATTTCTAGAAAAAATTAACAACATTTCTGTCGACTTTATAGTTGTAGTTGCCTACGGTAATTTAGTGAACGATAAAATAATTAATCACCCTAAGTTTTTAACAATAAATGTTCATGCATCATTGTTACCAAAATGGCGAGGTGCAGCACCTGTTCAAAGAGCCATACTTAAAGGTGATAAAGAAACTGGTGTTACAATTATGAAAGTAGAAAAAAAATTAGATGCTGGTCCGATTATTAATCAAACTAAATTTAAAATTTTAGATGAAGAAATAGGAGGTGATATTTTTGACAAAATTGTAAAATTTGGGCAACCACTCCTATTAGAATCTATACATAGTATAAAAAAAAGTAATTATAATTTTACAACTCAATCAGATGAACAAGCTTCTTATGCAAAAAAAAATAGAAAAAAAAGAAACGAAAATTTCATGGGATCAACCTTCTGTAATGATAGACAGAAAGATAAGAGCGTTTAGTCCAGTCCCAGGAGCGTGGACAAGAATTAAATCACATGACAAGAGGATTAAGATTTTTAAATCGAAAATTATATTAGATAATAATTTTTCTGGTAATTCCAATAAATGTGGTTTTGTTACGGACAATTTGACAGTAAAATGTGGAAAAGGTTCTTTACAAATTATTGAACTTCAACCGGAGGGTAAAGGAAAAATGAATGCCAATGATTTTTTGAACGGTTTCAAGAAAAGAGATTTTTTTTTTGAGTAATGTTAAGAGTAAAACTTATTTTAGAATATGATGGTTCGAATTATGTTGGTTGGCAAAGACAAAATAATGGTAAGTCAATTCAAGGTGAGATTGAAAAATCATTAGTACAAATTTTTAATGAGCATATTGAACTTACTGTCGCTGGGAGAACTGATGCTGGAGTTCATGCCTTTGGTCAAGTAGCACATTTTGACTTAAAAAAAAAAGTTATTGATGAAAAAAAAATCTATAAAGCTATTAACTATTTTTTAAAGCAAAATAATAATAAAATTACAGTATTAAGCTCTAAATTTGTTAACCAAGAATTTCATTCAAGGTTTTCAGTCAAAAGAAAGATTTATTTGTATAGAATACATAACAGAGAAACAAACTCACATCTACTTTCAAAAAGGGTTTGGTTTGTCCCACAAAAAATTACTCTAGTTAAGATGAGAAGAGCATCAAAATATCTTATTGGCAAACATGATTTTAATGCCTTTAGGTCATCTGGTTGTCAAGCTAAGCAAACATTAAGAACCATAGATGATATTTCGATAGAAAAAGAAAATGATTGTATCGAAATTAGAGTTAAAGGAAAATCATTTATGCATAATCAAGTAAGGATTATAGTTGGAACTTTAATAAAAGTTGGAATGAATAAATTAAGTGAGTTATGTGTAAAAAATATAATTAACTCTAAGAACAGAAACAAAGCTGGACCTACTGCACCTGCTGAGGGTCTTTATCTTGAAAAAATAGTTTATTGACTAAAACTTATCTTTAAAAATATTTGTTAAAAATAAAAAGTAGATTTCACTTAAATTTTTTATATCAACTATAGATATATTTTCATTTATTTGATGCATGGTTTTTCCTACAATACCAAATTCAATAACAGGACAAATTTTAGAGATGAACCTTGCATCTGACGTACCTCCTGATGTACTAAGTTCAGGGTTATTTTTTGTCACTTTTTTTACTGCATGAACAATTGCTTCTGTTAACTTTTCAGAAAAATTAAAAAAGGATTCACCAGATACCTTTGTTTTTAATTCATACTTACACTTTAGTGAGTTAAGTCTATTTCTTAAAATTTTAATTATGTCATTAGATTTAAAATTATCGTTAAACCTTACGTTAAACTTCACTTTAACTGAATTTGGAATTAAGTTAGTTACATTGTTACCAACATCAATTGATGTTATTGTTAGCTTTGATGGTTGAAAAGTCTTCGAACCATCATCTAGTTTTTCATTCAAAGATAAACACACTCTCAAAAGATCATCAATTGGATTTTTGCATTTTTCTGGATAAGCAACATGGCCTTGCTTTCCTTTTATTATGATTTCTCCATTAAGACTACCTCTTCTTCCAACTTTTATCATTTCTCCTAAAATATTTGGATTTGTTGGTTCTCCAACTAAGCAGTAATTAATTTTTTTTTTTTTTTTAATTAACCAATCAACTACATGTTTTGTTCCATAATCTGCATCCCCTTCTTCATCAGCAGTTAATAAAAATGATATCGAACCGTTAAAATTTTCATTTAAATCTATAAATTTTTTTGACGAAACTAAAAAAGCAGCAATTGCTGTTTTCATGTCACTAGCGCCTCTTCCATACAAAATTCCGTTTTTCACCAATGGGGTAAATGGTTCTGAATCCCATTCTTTTTCATCACCAGGTGGCACCACATCTGTATGTCCAGCAAAACACACATTTGGTCCTTTTCCGCCGGATAAAGTTGCATAAAGATTTTTTACTTTGCTTTCACCAAATTCAAGTAATTGACAATCAAAACCCCAACTATCCAAAATTTTTTTCACATATTCTAGTGAGCCTGCACTTTTGGGCGAGATACTCCTAAAACTCATTAGATCCGATGATATTTTTAAAACATCCATTATGATCTTAAAAGGTCGTTGATGGAAGTTTTTGATCGAGTTTTTTGATCAACCTGTTTCACAATAACCGCACAATAGAGATTGATATCTCCTTTTGCACTTTTTACTGACCCAGGAACAACAACAGAATAAGGAGGAACTTTTCCAAATAAAATTTCACCAGACTCTCTGTTAATAATCTTTGTAGAAGCTCCAATATAAACTCCCATTGAAATAACACTACCTTCTTCCACAATTACTCCCTCGGCAATTTCAGATCTAGCACCAATAAAGCAATTATCTTCAATAATCACTGGGTTAGCTTGTAGAGGTTCCAATACTCCGCCAATTCCTGCTCCTCCAGATAAATGAACATTTTTCCCAATTTGTGCGCATGATCCAACAGTTGCCCAAGTGTCAATCATACTACCAGAATCAACATACGCACCAAGATTTACGAAGCTTGGCATTAAAACAACATTTTCAGCTATATAGGAAGAATACCTAATGATAGCACCTGGAACAGACCTAAAATTTCTTTTTGTCCATTCATCTTCAACCCAACCAGATGTCTTTAGATTTACTTTGTCAAACCAAGTATATTGTCCACGTCTTAAATTAGAAGTTCCACTTGAAAATATTGAATTATCTTTAGTTTTAAAGGATAATAATATTGCCTTTTTAACCCATTGATTAGCTTCCCACACACCATTTTTTTTTTCACTTACTCTTATTTTTCCACTATCAAGTAAATCGAGTACTTTATCTACATCTGAACGTATATTATTGTCTGTTGGGTTTAATGAATCTTTTTTTTCCCAATAATTTTCAATCTTTTCTTTAAGTTCATTTTTCGACATATTATCTCCTTAAAGGTTTTTATTTATCATATCCAGGGCTGATATTATAGTTTTAAATCTAAAATCTACATAAGAATCTTTTTTGTTAGATTCTTCATTTGTAATATGAATTGTTGTAATTCCCAATTGATGAGCAGGTTTTAAGTTTTTTTTTATATCTTCAAAATAAACACATATTGAACTATCAAATTTATTTTCTTTTAAAAGGTTTTTTAATGGAGCCATTTGAGGTTTAGGGATAAACTCAGATTTCTTGATGTCCCATATAGACTGAAATAAATTAAAAATTCCAAGTGATTCTAAAACTCTTTTTGCATAATTCTTTTCACCGTTTGTATAAATAACTTTTTCTCCCGGCAAACTTCGTATTTTATCAAATAATTCTAAATTTTTTTTTAGTTTACTAAGATTAACATCATGAACAAAGTCTAGAAATTCATCTGGATCAAATTCGTGATGCTTCATCAATCCATACAGAGTTGTTCCATATTTATGGTAAAATTTTTTTTGAAGCACAAATGCCTCATCAACAGAAACTGACAATTTTTTAGAAATAAAAAGTTTCATTCTTTTATCAATTTGATCAAAAATTTTTGTATTAGAAGAGTAAATTGTGTTGTCTAAGTCAAACAACCAAATTCTTTTTTTTTTGAAAACTTCCCCATTCATTTTTTTAATTTGAGATTAAAGTACCAACACCATGTTCTGTAAAAATTTCTAAAAGAATTGAGTGGGGTAACCTTCCATCAAGAATAACTGCTGCGTTTACACCGTTTTTTACAGCATCAACACATGTTTCAACTTTTGGGATCATACCACTACGTATAGTTCCATCTTCAATTAATTTTTTAATATCTTTAATACATATTTCAGTTAAAAGATTCCCTTTTTTATCTAAAACACCTTTTACGTCAGTAAGTAGAATTAATCTCTCGGATAGAATCGAGCTAGCGACTGACCCCGCCATTGTATCCGCGTTAATATTATAAGTTTCGTAGTTTTTTCTATCATATCCAATGGGAGAAATTACAGGGATAAAGTCTGAGTTTAGGAACCAGTTAAGTAAGTCATTATTTATTTTATTTGGTAGTCCTACAAATCCTAAATCAAGTATTTTTTCTATTTCTCCCGACGAGTGATTTTTTTTAAATTTAACTGTTTCTGCTAACAAAGCATCTTTACCAGATAAACCTATCGCCATTCCTCCCTCTTTATTGATTTCCATTACAATTTCTTTATTGATAGAACCAGATAAAACCATTTCAACAATTTTCATTGTTTCCTTATCTGTTATTCTAAGACCATCTACAAAGGAGCTTTTCACTTTTAATCTATCTAACATGATTTTTATTCTGGGCCCACCTCCATGTACTACAACTGGGTTTATCCCAACTTGTTTCAATAGCGCAATATCTTTTGCAAAACTAGCGGATAGATTGTCTTCCCCCATAGCTGATCCACCATACTTGATTGTAATATTTTTACCAGTGTATCTTTGCATGAATGGAAGTGCTTGAGAGAGAATAGAAGCTTGCTTAATCCATTCCTTATTATTAGTTTTTGAAATTTTAACCAACTTTTTTATCCAATGATTTATAAAGAAATTTTCTCAATAAAATTATCCCATTACTTTCTTTAATACTAGTATGAAAGATATTTTTATTAAAATCTTTTGAGATGTTTTTAATTTTTTCATTTATTTTTTTTTTTTCTAAAGATTTAATTTTATCAACTTTTGTAAAAATAAAATTGATTTCGTTTGTTTGTATTTCTAGCAATGATTCTATGATAACTTTATCAATAGGTTTAATTAAATGCCTCGAGTCGAATAAAAGAAAAATTTTTTTTATATTTTCTCTTTTTTTAAGATAGCCTTCAATTAGATTATCTAGTTTTATTATTTTTTCTTTTGAGATATATGAAAAGCCATAACCAGGAAAGTCAACAATTCTAAAAATTTTTTTAAATTGGAAAAAAACAAGACTTTTTGTTCTTCCCGGAGTTTTTGATGTTTTAGCTAATTTTTTTTTTATTAAAAGATTTATGAGTGACGATTTTCCAACATTAGATCTTCCCCAAAAAATATACTCAGGAATGTTGTCAGCAGGAAGTCCCGATAATGAATGCGCCTCTTTTAAAAAAAACCATTCATTTTCCATAAAACCCACAATTAAGTAATATTTTTCTTCTGTTTTTTTAATAGAATATATTGTTGGCCTATAGACAGTATATTATTAACTGTCCAATAAACGACCATACCCGAGGGAAAAGTAGCAAGTAAGAACGTGAATATAAATGGTAGCATCATGAAAACTTTAGCTTGAATTGGATCTGGCGGTGGAGGGTTAATCTTTTGTTGCAAATACATTGTTAATCCCATAAGTAGAGGCCAGATTCCAATAGTTAAAAACATGGGTGGGTCCCATGGAATTAGTCCAAATAAATTAAATATACTTGTAGGATCTGGTGCAGATAAATCCTTTATCCACCCAAAAAACGGAGCATGTCTCATTTCTATTGATACAAATAAAACCTTGTAAAGAGCAAAGAAGATTGGGATTTGAATCAGAATAGGCAAGCATCCTGCAGCGGGATTTATTTTTTTTTCTCTATACAATGCAAACATTTCTTGATTCATTTTATTTCTATCATCTTTGTATCTCTCTCTAATTCTTTGAATTTCAGGAGTTAAAATTCTCATAGAATTCATTGACTTAAATGATTTGTTTGCAAGCGGAAATAATAATATTCTTATAAAAATTGTTAAAATAATAATTCCAACACCAAAATTCGAGAACAATATCGATAAAAAATTTAGAGCATAAAAAAGCGGTTTAGTTAAAAAATAGAACCAACCAAAGTCAACAGATAGATCAAGCTTATTAACTTTAAGCGTTTCAATGTAGTTATCTATAAGAGGTACCTCTTTGGCACCAGCGAAAACATATGATTTTACTGATAAAGTTTCACCGGATTTAACAATTTTTAGGTTATCATTAATAAAATCTATCTGAATTGAATTTGGAGAATTTTTTATTTTTCTAACTTCGGCTTTAAATGGTTCTTCAGTATCAGGAAAAATTGCAACCTGCCAATAATGGTCGGTATAGCCTACCCATCCATTTGTAGAGGATTCAATTATGCTTTGCTCTTCAAAATCTTCATATGAAAATTCTTTAAGCGTATCATTGAAAACTCCTAGAGGTCCTTCGTGGAGTATAAAAAATTTATTTTCTGGTCTGTGATTTTTCCTTCTAATATAAGAATAATTTGTGAGTTCTACATTACCCCCAGTTTCATTGAAAACAATATCTTCAATTGTAATCATAAAATTTTCATCAAAACTTATTTTTCTTTTAATTTTGATACCTTGTTTACTTGTCCATTCAATTTCAAGAGGGTCATTGTTATTGGTTATTGCCTTAGATACCCACAAGGAATCTTTATTCGGTAGAATTAACTTTTTATCGGTGGACGCCCATCCCATTCTCAAAAAATATGGAGAGCTTGAACTTTCTTTTTGCAGAAGCCTAATTTTTTCTTCTTTTTTTATGGTTTTAAAATAATCACTTAAAATTATTTCATCGATTGTTGCTCCGTAAAGATTAACACTTCCCTCTATTCTTTTTGACTTAAAATTTATTCTTTTTTCTTTATATCCACTATCTTGCTTTACAGACAAAGATGGAGCTGACTTGATACTTGGTGTTTCAGTATCAATTGTTTTAGGTGCCTCACTCCCAATTGAAGTTTCGGTATTATTGATGTTTTCTGGTGGAACATTCTGAGTGGGTCCGAAAAAAAAATCAAAACCAAAGAGAACAGCTATTGAGAAAACTACAGCTAATAATAGATTTTTTTGATTATCCATATCTTAATAAAGTATAATTTGTATAGGAAAGTAAAAAAAATTCAATCAATTTACTAACTTATTTTTATTAAAATATTTTTAATATCTTTTTCTATTACTTCAAATTTACATTTAAGAATTTCTTTTTTTGCAATTATTTCCAAGTATAGAGGTTTTACAAAAAATTCTTTATTTTTTTGAATAATCGCTCTCAAAATTCTCTTAATTCTATTTCTTACAACAGAGGATCCGATTCTTTTAGTTACTGTCAATCCAACTTTGGAAATTTGATCATTTGAAAATTGATAATTGCTTATTATAGATTTTCCACGATAAGTCTTACAGTTTTTTCTAAGATCCAAAAATTCTGATCTTTTTCTCAACTTACTAATTCTATTATGCTGAGAGAACTTTTCTTCCTTTTTGTCTTCTTCTAGTGATAACTTTTTTACCACCCTGCGTTGACATTCTTGATCTAAAGCCATGACGTCTTTTTCTTACTCTATTACTGGGTTGAAATGTTCTTTTCATTTTATTTCCTAATTTTTTATAACAGATATATTATATTTGTAAAATAAATATTATTGTCCTCTAACTGATCCATCTCTTCTATAATCAGCAACTCCTATGAATCCATTTTTAGTTTTTTTTATTACTGCTAATCCACTTGTTAAGTTTCTAATAACTGATTTATCTTTTGAAACCTTTTTTTTTAAACTTTTGTCTTCTAAATAAATTTTTCCGTTAATTTTAATAAAATTTGGGCTTTGTACTGATTTGTATATTTCTAAATCCTTGTAAAGAACGTCAATTAAAACTCTAAAGACATAGGAAATTATTGCTTTACCCCCTGGTGAACCAATTGTAAGAAGAGGTTTGTCGTTTTTATCAAGGACAATGATTGGGGACATCGAGCTTAGTGGTCTTTTTCCACCTCCAGGCCTATTTTTAATTGGTTTATTATTTTCATCTTTATTTTTAAAAGAAAAATCTGTTAATTGATTATTTAGAAAAAATCCATTAGTAAATAACCTTGAGCCAAACGAGCTTTCAATACTTGATGTTGCAGAAACAACATTACCAAAACTATCAATAACTGAGAAATGTGACGTAGAATTTATTAATTCGTTTATATTAGATGTTTTGACTTTTAAATCTTTTTTTTTAAAATTTTTGAAATTTTCAAAAAGTTTTTTTTTATCTAACAATGATTCATAATCAATTTTCTCAAAATCTGGATCAGCTAAAGTTTTAGATCTTAAGAAATAAACAAAATCTAAAATTGATAGAATTTTATTTAAATTCATAGATTTCAAATTTTTAAGAATACTTTCGTAAATCATTAGTGCCTGTGCAACACAAATTGTACCTGAGGAAGGTAAGTTAGGACCGCATAATGTATAGTTATTATCAAGCTTGTGACAAAAAGCCCGTTGTTTTTTTGATTTGTATGATTTGAAATCAGAATAAGTAACTAAACCAGGATTTTTTGCTTCAATCACAGTCTTTATTATACTTTTTGCTATCTTGCCATTGTAAAAGTCAGAGTAATTCTGAGAAATCGTCTTTAATGTATTTGTATATTCTTCATTAAAAAACTTTTTCTTTGGATTATTAATAATTTTTTTGTAAATAGAATTTGGATTGAGTCTAAATAAATACTTTTCCTTTTTTAAAGCATTAATTAATCTTGGTGAGGGAATAAAACCCTTTTTTGAAAACTCAATTGCATAATTTATGATTTTTTCCCATTCCATATGACCAAAATCATTATGAAATAATTTTAAAGTTTTAAGAGTACCTGGGACGCCAACTGATAATCCTCCAATTGCAGCATTAAAGAATTTTTTTGGTTTACCACTTTCGTCAAGAAAAACATCTTCTTGAATTTTTTTTGGTGATATTTCTCTGCCTTCATAACTGTATGTTTTCTTTTTTTTAGCATCGTAATATGTAATGAATAATCCGCCCCCCAAACCAGATGATTGGGGCTCTACTAAGCCAAGAAGGATCTGAATAGCAATTGCTGAATCTACCGCATTTCCTCCATCCTTTAAAACTTTAAATCCAATTGTTGTTGCATAGTCATTTGCCGTAACAACAATAAAATCTTTTGTAGTTAAAAATTTTCTATCATTTGATTTTTTTGATGAAGGTTCTGGTTGAATGTATTGTGGAACTTCGTTAGCAATAAGATTGAATGAAAAAAAGATTATAAGGTAAAATATAAAAAAGTTTATTTTTTTTTTCATTATATAAGTATATTAAAATTGAAAACTAAATCATATTAGAATTAACAAATTTGTAGTAATGTTTTTAGATAAAAAAAGACAAAAAATCCTAAAAAAAGTTTCAAAAAAGGAACCTCTCATTTGTTTAACTTCATATACAGCACCCATAGCAGAAATAGCGGATAAATTCGCTGATATTATTTTAGTAGGTGACTCCGTTGGTCCAGTACTATATGGACTAGAATCAACAAAAGATGTTGATCTTGATATGATGATTAAACATGCAAAGGCAGTTGTAAAAAAAGCACAAAAGACATTTATTGTCGTAGATATGCCCTTTGGAACTTATGAAAAAAATAAAGATTTAGCTTATAGAAATGCAAAAAAAATTATTTCAGAAACTGGAGCCGATGCTGTTAAATTAGAAGGTGGACAAAAAATATCTAGTGTAGTTAAACATCTCACTGAAAAAGGAATTGTAGTTATAGGACATATAGGAATGTTACCTCAATCCTATGATGGAAAATATAAGGTTTATGGAAAAAATGAAGCTCAAAAAAAACAAATTATGAAAGACTTGAATTTATTGCAAAATTCAGGTGTTTTTTTAATTGTTTTAGAGTGTGTAATTGAAAAATTAGCACAAAAAATAATCTGTAAATCTGATGTTCCAATAATTGGTATTGGGGCTTCAAAAGATTGTCATGGCCAAATATTAGTTGTTGAGGATTTATTGGGCTTAACAAATTTTGAGTCAAAATTTTTAAAAAAGTATGTAAACCTTAAAAAAATAATCAGTGACTCCATATCAAAATTTTCGAAAGAAGTTGTAAGAAAAAAATACCCTAGTAATAAACATATGTATAAATAAAAATGATTGTAAAAAAAATTAAACAATTAAAAAAAATTATCTCTTCAATACATAATAAAGATGTCTATTTTATACCAACGATGGGAAATCTTCATGATGGTCACTTGAGTTTGATAAAGTATGCACAAGAAAAAAAACAATTTTTAATAGTTAGCATTTTTGTAAACCCACTTCAATTTGACGATAAAAAAGATTTTAAAAATTATCCTAAAACAATTAAAAGTGATTTAAAAATTTTAGAAAAATTTAAAATTGATATTATTTTTTTGCCAGATGATAATTTTTCAAAAGGAAATCTTTCAAAAGTAACTATTGAATCTATTACAAAAAAATTATGCGGCACTAATAGGCCAGGTCACTTTTCGGGAGTTGCAACAATACTTCTTAAGTTCTTAAATTTAATCCAACCTGACTTCTTGGTACTTGGAAAAAAAGATTTTCAGCAGATTCTTGTTATTAAGCAAACGATAAAAGATTTCTTTTTTAAAACAAAAATTATTGAACTGCCTATAATTAGAGATAATGATGGATTGGCATTATCATCAAGAAACTCTTTAATTCCCTTAAAAAAAAAAAAATGTTACTAAAAATATTTTTATGACTTTAAAATTAATTTCAAATGAAATTAAGAGAAATGGTCTAAAAAAAAAAAAACTTGAATTTTATAAAAAAAAAATTCTTCAAAATGGAATTGAAAAAATAAATTATCTAGAAATTTTGAATGAAAAAGATTTAAGTGAAGTAAATTCGAAACCTTGTATGGCTAGGATTTTCATCTCAGTTTCTGTTTCGGGGGTTAAATTAATTGACAACTTTAAGATTTCCCAAAAGGTAGCATTAAGGTCTGGAAAACTTATAGTGAAATGATTAATTTTTTAGGTATATGTGTACTTCTTCTGCCTGTGCAGTAGTACTATTTGATGAAGTTATGGACATTCTTTCAGATGGAACTCCCATTTCTATTATTTTGTTAAAAACTTCTGATGCTTTTTGACGTGCCTTATCAGAAAAACTAGCTCCTCCCGTTGGGCTTACTGCAACAACTTCAAAATTAGCGGAAGGCATCTGCTCAAGAGCATTAGAGATTGATTCGAACAGAGCATTGGAATAGTCAAAATCTGTATCATCAAACTTTATAACTAAAATGGCGTTGTCATAATTCAGTGGAGCAATTTTCACAGTTTCACCTTTTTTTTCGTCACCGCCAACAGTACTGACATTTCCGCTTGAAGTTGGAGGGGAAGAAACTCTACCACCAAACTTTCCAACCTCAACATCTTCAGCTAATTTTTTCATGTACTGACGCTCATCGTTAAGTATCATTATCTCTCTAGATATCTTCTGTTCAAGCTCATCCATTAATCTGGCGTATAAAACAGATGTTCTTTGGACATCGTCTTTTAAAACTTTTAGTTGGTTGTGATCTTCATCGATCGCACCAGATATAAAGAAACTTGAATCAATGGCATTTTTTAAATGTGTTATCAGTGCGGCGTCCGCAGTTACTCTATTATTTACTATCTGCAAATTATTAACATTATTTTGAATATCCTCTAGAGCTCTTTGGGCATCATTCCATTGACCAACCAAAATAGGGTTTCCAGGTGTTGTTCCAATTTGTAGTCTAGATCTAATAGCACTGGATAAACCTTGGTAAACAGATGTTTGCTCATCAACAAGATCTTTGAATCTTAAAAAGTCATTGTTGTGAGAAGAAATTGCATTTTGAATACTTGATAAATCGGCTCTAAATTGATTTATTTTTCCACCAACAAACGTGCCTGTTGCCCCGGTATCATAAGCAGCTTCTGGCTGTGCAATAGGGGGAGGGGGTGCGTATTGGGATGGAGGGATTTCAGTTGTGCTATCGACTGTCTCAATAGTCTGTGGAACTTCTTCTAATGCTGGTGGAGCTACGACTTCTTCATCTGACAAGGAAGGAAAAACGTATTCTTGAACACCGGTACATGAGAAAGTTAAAAAAGCTAATAAAAGCATTGGGTGTTTTAAGTATCTATATTTCATTATGTTATCGCTGTGAAGTTTTAAAAATTAGTATAAATTTCATAAATTTAAGTTATAAGTTACTACATATAGCCTATTAATCTTTATAAATAAACAAAAAAAAAATTATTCAACTTAAAAATTTTACCATTTTGAGTTATGAATGTCTTTACAGATTTTTTTTTTTTTTATTTATAAGAGATAACTGTGCCCGTAGCTCAACTGGATAGAGCATCTGACTACGAATCAGAAGGTTGGGAGTTCGACTCTCTCCGGGCACGCCAAAACTTTTAATACTACCTGTTGACATTATTTTTACTTTTATTACTATATGTAGTACCCTAAAGTAATTTATAGAGGAAATTTATACATGACGATTAATACATCTTTAAATATTTTACCAATTCAAAGACAAAAGGAAAGTTTCAAAGAGTCTAAGAAAAAAGATACCCTCGAAATAGATTATAGTAGGGATAAAAACATTACAGATTTCGGTAAAGCAACACTTATTGATAGGTATTTACTACCAGGAGAAAAGTTTCAAGATATGTTTATGAGAGTTGCTAGATGTTATTCAGATAACGATGCTCACGCTCAAAGGATTTATGACTATATTTCAAAAATGTGGTTTATGCCAGCAACCCCTGTTCTTTCCAATGGAGGCGCAAAAAGAGGACTACCAATTTCATGTTTCCTGAATACAGTGCAAGATAGTTTAGATGGTATATTGTCTACTTGGGGGGAAAATGTCTGGTTGGCCTCTAACGGTGGAGGAATTGGAACCTACTGGGGTGAGGTAAGGTCTATCGGAGAAACTGTAAAAAAATCTGGTCAAACTTCTGGTATCATTCCTTTTGTAAGAGTTATGGATTCTTTAACCCTAGCAATTTCTCAAGGCTCTTTAAGAAGAGGTTCTGCTGCCTGTTATCTTGATGTTCATCATCCAGAAATTGAAGAATTTTTGGAGATAAGAAAGCCGTCAGGCGATTTTAATAGAAAAAGTCTTAATCTTCATCATGGAATAAACATAACTGACGAATTTATGGAATGCGTAAAAAATAATAAAGAGTTTTCATTGAAAAGCCCTAAAACTAAAGAAACATTAAGAAAGATAAATGCCAGAGAACTCTGGCAAAAAATATTAGAAACGAGAATGCAAACTGGGGAACCTTATTTAGTATTTATTGATACAGTAAATAAAAATATGGCTAAGCATCAAAAAAATAAGGGTTTAAAAGTAACAACTTCTAATTTATGTAGTGAGATAATGCTTCATACGGGTCTAGATCATTTAGGTAAGGAAAGAACAGCAGTTTGCTGTTTGTCTTCAGTGAATTTAGAAAAATGGGATGAGTGGTCAACTGATGAAATTTTTATTCAAGATGTTATGAGGTTCTTAGATAATGTTTTAGAAGATTTTATAGAAAATGCCCCTGAATCAATGAAAAATGCAGTTTATTCTGCAAAAAGGGAAAGGTCCGTTGGTTTAGGTGCAATGGGCTTTCACAGTTTTCTTCAAAAAAAGGGAATTCCATTTGAAAGTGCTTTGGCAAAAAGTTGGAATGTAAAGTTTTTTAAACACCTTAAGCAAGAGGCTGACAAGGCTTCTGTAGTTTTAGCAATTGAAAAAGGCGCTTGTCCTGATGCTAAAGAAGCCCAGGTAAATGCAAGGTTTAGTCATAAACTCGCAATTGCTCCAACAGCCTCAATTAGTATTATCTGCGGAGGAACAAGTGCTTGTATTGAACCAATACCAGCAAATATTTATACACATAAAACTTTGTCGGGATCGTTTACTGTAAAAAATAAGTTTTTGGAAAATCTTTTAGAAGAAAAGAAAATTAACAATGACCAAACGTGGCAAAGCATAATTGAGAATGACGGATCAGTGACCCATCTACAAGAATTAAATGATGACGAAAAAAAATGTTTTAAAACAGCATTCGAGATTGATCAAAGGTGGATAATAGAGATGGCAGCAGATAGAACACCTTACATTTGTCAAAGTCAATCAATTAACCTTTACCTTTCGGCAGATATTGATAAATGGGACCTCATGATGCTTCATTGGAAAGCTTGGGAGTTAGGTATAAAAAGTTTGTATTATTGTAGATCAAAATCAATACAAAGGGCTAGTTTTGCGGGCGTAGAAGCTGACAACACAAAAAACTGGCCGGAAAAAAACATTTCAGAATCAAAAACTGATTATGAAGAATGTTTATCATGTCAATAAAGTGAAGGAAAAATGGATAGTTTTAATGAACAAATAAAATCAAAAGTGGGTCTTCTTACTTCATCCCATTCATATAAACCTTTTAGATATCCTTGGGCTTACGATTTTTGGAAAAGACAGCAACAAGTCCATTGGATGCCTGAGGAAGTTCCATTAGGCGAAGACTGTAAGGATTGGGCAGTTAAGCTAAACGACAATGAAAGAAATCTTTTAACACAAATATTTAGATTTTTCACTCAATCTGATGTTGAAGTAAATGATAATTATATGGAGAGGTATTCGCAGGTTTTTAAGCCAACCGAGGTTAAAATGATGATGTCTGCTTTTTCAAATATTGAAACTGTTCATATAGCGGCATACGCACTTTTATTAGAAACAATTGGTATGCCTGATACAGAGTTCTCGGCGTTTTTAAAATACAAAGAAATGGCAGATAAGCACGATTACATGCAGCAATTCACGGTCGATTCAAATCATGAAATTGCAAAGACAGTTGCAATGTTTGGAGGATTTACTGAAGGCTTACAACTTTTTGCAAGTTTTGCTATGCTCCTAAATTTTCCAAGACACAATAAAATGAGGGGGATGGGACAAATTGTTACATGGTCGGTAAGAGACGAGTCCCTTCATTGCGAAGGAATGATAAAACTTTTTCACGAGTTTGTTAAAGAAACAAAATGTATGACTAAAAAGTTAAGGAGTGAAATTATTGAGTGTTGTGAAAAGGTTGTAGATTTAGAGGACAATTTTATTGATCTTGCTTTTGAACTTGGTCCAGTTGAGGGAATGGAACCTAATGATATAAAAAAATATATCAGATATATTGCCGACTGGAGATTAAATCAATTAAATTTAGATCCAGTTTACAATATAAAAGAGCATCCTCTTCCTTGGCTTAGAGAAATATTAAATGGTGTTGAACATGCAAATTTCTTTGAAGCAAGAGCAACAGAATATTCAAAAGTTGCTACAAAGGGAAGTTGGGAAGGCAAAAATGGAGTTTGGGCTGCCTTTGACCAAAAAATAATGAGTTTTTAAACTTATTTCACTTAAGTTAATTTTTTTCTATATACAAAGACTGCGAAGGAAAGGCAAAAGAGCATTTTCTTTTTTCAACAATCTCTTTTATATCTATGGCCAATTTATCTTTTATGACTAAGAATTCTTCATAATCATTTGTGTTCGCAAAGCACCTAACTAATATATCAATGGAGCTGGCAGCAAATTCATTGATTTTGACTATAACTGGCGTACTTGAAGTTACAAAAAAATCTTTTTTATTATTCACTATCTTTTTTTGTATATCACCGCATATCAATTTGAGTTGCTTTGTAGTACTTTTATACTCTAATCCTATAAGCCAGTTAATCCTTCTATTGGATATTTTTGAGATATTAGTTACAGCATTTTCTGCAAACTGATTGTTTGGGATATAGCACAATGATTTGTCAAACTTTCTAATAGCGGTTGATCGAAAACCAATTTTTTCAACAACACCTTCAATAATCCCCTCTATTATTATCACATCGCCTTTTTTAAATCTTTTTTCAACTAAAACAAGAATACCTGATATTAGGTTTTTAAAAAGATCTTGCGCACCTAATGCAACCGCCACACCAAAAAGTCCTAATCCAGCTATTATTGGAGCAACTCTTATTCCCCAAATTTCTAAAACAGCAGAAAAACCTAATATGAAAAAAACTATTTTCAAGGCATTAATAATCCATTCTAAAAGGTCTTTGGTTAGAATATTTTCTATATTTTTAATTCTAAAAAATAAAGGCTGAATAAATTGACTTATTGACCAAAAAATTATGATTGTAAACAAGGATCCGTTTATTTTATCAATAAAATTTTTAATAATTAATGACTCTTTCAAAAAAATAGTAGAAATAAAGAAAGCAATTG
>PATB01000040.1 GCA_002712255.1 Alphaproteobacteria bacterium | reverse complement strand
TTTTTTTTTTTTAATAACTCATAATTATTGAATAAAATTTTTTTATTATAAGATTTAAATGATATTTTCTTTTTCTTATCTATAAAAATAAAATTTGGCTTATATTTTTCGATTAATCTTTTTAGTAATTTTTCACTTAAATTTTCATCAATCAGTGCAACCACACAATTTGATTTTAAACATCCATAGTAAGAAATTATTGTCTCAATATTATTACCCGCAATTACAAAAACTAAATACCTTTTTTTAAATATAAGATGAAAATTATGAATCAACTTTGATAATTGGCCATAAGTAACTGATTTTCCATTTTCTAAAATTAATGCTATTTTTTTTTCACTAGCTATTTTTCCTAAAAAATCCATATTTATAATATTTAGCTTCTCTCACTTAAATCATTAAATCTTTTCTCTTTAATTCTATATTTTTTAAAATTAATAGTGTGTCTATTTTGAAATAAGATTTGTTTTTTAAAAAAATAAAAAAAAGGATCTTTTCTATAATCAAACCTATAATTTTTTTTAGTCATTTCGATCCAGAAAGTTTTGTGATCCTTATAATACATTCTTGACTCAAATTGTGGCTTATTATTTGTGATAAAATCACAGTCTATTTTTGAAAGTTTATAATTAACGAATAATATTATTTTAGCTTTAAGAATACTTTCAATTCCAGGTTTTTTAATAAGATGAATATTTTTTAAAATTTTCAAATATTTTGAAACATTAATTGGTACTTTTTTAAAACCAAAATGCACATATAAAGAGTTTTCAGCTACAACTACTGCTTTTCCAAATGATTGATACTCTAACCCCGCAGTTCCATGTGAAGTAAGTGCTACATCAGTAATATCTATAAGAGATTTTGGATTCAAGTAGTTTGGACACCTTATTACATTTGAATTTAAATCAATTATTTTATCTAAAGTTTCATCAAAATTTGAGATTGTATTGTATCTAGATTCTTGTGGATGTTCCCTAATAATCCAGTTCACATTTTTAATTTTTGCAACTTGTTTCAATGTATTTATGGACCAGGAATAGTTATCTTTGTAAAGGTTTTTTCTACCATGTTGATAGTTACCGTCGATCATGTGAGGTAAAAATATAGTCACAATTTTATTCTTATAATTCCAATTTAATCTTTTACATAAATCTTGTTTTGAAAGACTCATTCTCTTGTAAGATTTCAATTTTTTTTTGTCTGACTTATTAATCTGCCAATTTTTTTTTGTCCATACAGAAAGATTCTTTTTATCATTTACCAATGTTGCCCAAGCATTTCCAAATAGTTTATTGTTAAATTGAAATTTAAAATAATTATTAATAATTTTTATCGCAGTTTTTTTTTTATTTTTATAAATATAATTTAATATTTTTTTTGAAAATCTTGCTTTGTTTTCATGTCTTTGATCAAAATTAGAATAAATTCTTACAGATAATTTATCAGTGCCAACTCTTGCATAAACTTTATTATTTTTAAAAGTCAAAAATTTTTGAAAAAAAATATTTAAAGGTATAAACTGTTTTTCTGATTGAACTAACTCTGAAATATTATTATTAGAAACGATTTTTGAAATATAATCATTTGCATACAAAGCCTCAGCAAAATAATTTATTAATCTAAAATTAAATTTATCTGTAGTTGCAAATCTAGAATATCTTAAAAATGTGTCGTAAGTTAATAATCCTATATCTAATTTATCTATTTTTAAATTGTTAAAATCCTTAATTGAACTTATCTTTTTAATTTTGTTTAATGCTTTTATTAAATATTTAATTCTAATTAATATACCTCCATAATTATAATAATAAAAATTTTTTATACCAAAGCTCTTTAATAAAAATTCTCCTCTTAAATCACCTTTTCTTAAAAAACCGATGCATTCTTTGTTTTTAATTATTTCCAAATACTTTCCAACCAATACATTATTGATTGAATAAAAAGGATGATTGATAAAATTTTCAATCAATATTTTTTGTTTTCTTTTTTTGTTGATATTTAAACTACTGAATGCACTCCATTTCTTGTGATTTGTTTTTAAAAAATTTATAAATTCTAAGGATTTGAAGGGATTTTTATTTTTATTAGTTAAATAAATTATATATTTTATCAATGAAATTTCATTTATGAAAAACACAAAATAGTCAAAATTTCTTTTTAAAAGAGAAAGTTCTTTAACTATGAGGCAACCTACAAATTTAATTAAAACCATAAAATTTAGAAATCTTAATGACTTAACGATTATTGTCTATTAAATCCTTAATGGATTTGCAAGAAATAAAATAAATTATAAAATATTTAAACAAAAATTTATTAATGATACCAAAATCTTTAAAATTAAGAAGAGCAAAAAAAAAAGATGAAAAAAAAATAATTAGTTTTATAAAAGCCTTTTTTTTTAAAAAACGTCATATTCTGACACGAAATTCAAAGTTATTTAAATGGCAATATTCAAATAATTCTATTTCATGTTCTTTAGCATTTTTAAAAAAACAAATAATAGGTTTACAATTTTATATACCTCTTAGTCAGTTTGATAATAATTTAAAAGTTAAAAAAGAATTTTTCAATTCATTATGGTTTACCAAAAAATTAGATATCATATCTCTTGGTGAAAAAATATTTGATTTTACACTAAAGAGTATAAATCCAAATTTAGTAATTGCTATGGGTATACCTAAGTATTTGATTTATTTTCACTCAAAAAAAAAATTTGTTATAAAAAAAATGACTCATAACTTTATAGTCAACCCATCAAAAAAAAATAATTTATTAAATTTAAAACCAAGAAAATTTAACGATAAAAAAAAAATTAAAATACAAAAAATTGAGGATTTAAAAAGTCTTAAAAATTTTATAAAAGATAGTGTTTTTAAAAATCAATACCCTATAAAATCAAATAAATATCTCGAAAAACGTTACTTAAAACATCCGGTCTATAAGTATTATATTTATGGAGTAAAATTTCAAAATCATAAATGTGTCTGTATTTACAGAGTTATTAAAACAAAAAAAACGAATATTATAAGATTTATAGATTTTGTTGGTTTAAATAACTCATTCAATTTTTTGAATAATTTTTTGTTGTATATAATGAATAAGCATAAATCTGACTATGTAGATTTTTATTCATATGGAGTTCCTTCTAAAGATTTAAAAAAAGCTGGTTTTTCAAATAGAGATGATTATAAAGATCTGATTATACCAAATCATTATGAGCCATTTGAATATAAAAATGTAGACATCGTGATCGGATATAAAAGTAAATATAAAGATAATTCAAAAATTAGGTTATTTAAAGGTGACAGTGATATAGATAGACCAAATGTATAAATTTAATGAGCAAATATAAAAAACCAAAAAAAATATCTTATCAAAAAATAGTTAATTTTTTTATTAAAAAAGGTCTTAAGGATCTAGTCGATGAAAGCAAAAAACGAGAGCTTTCTGTTAATGAGATGAAAGTAAAATCTCCATACAAACCTGATTTAGACGACTTATATAGATTGTATTTTTATATTTTTTTAAACAAAAGAACTACAATTTTAGAGTTCGGATCTGGATGGAGCACACTCATAATCGCTCTGGCACTTACGGATCTTAAAAAAAAATATAAAAAAAATATGAAATTTTTAAGAAGGAATAATCCTTTTGAACTGTTTATTGTAGATAATGAAAAAAAATATTTAAAAATTTCAAAAAATAGGCTTAAAAAATTTAAGAGATTAATAAATATAAAAATTAATTTTTTATTTTCTGACGTAAGAATGACCAAAATAAATGGCAAAATTTGTAATGAATACATCAAATTACCAATTTGTAGTCCAGATTTTATTTATTTGGATGCACCAGATCAATTCAACATAAAAGGTAATCAAAATGGGATAAATATTAATCACATTGATATGTTGCCTCTTAATTCAGATTTAATAAAAATTGAATATTTTTTAATACCTGGAACAATAGTTTTGCTTGATGGAAGGGGAGCAAATGCATCATTTCTTAAGAATAATCTTCAAAGAAAATGGAGATACAATTATGAAAAAAAATATGACCAACATGTATTTCATTTGGATGATAATTCTATAGGAAAATACAATGATCTAATATTAGATTTTTACAAAAATTAATATTTTAATTTTTATCTNAAAAAAACTTTTGTTTAGAAATGTTCCAAAAATTTTTTTGATTTATAATTTTTATAAATTTTTTATCACTATCACCAAACCCAAAAAATCTTTTTTGAATTGGCTTGTAATTTTTTACAAATTTTAAAATTTTTCGTTCACTTAAATCATTTAATTCAAAGTTAATTATTGCTTTAGTTTTTGTTCTATTGTGTTGCCTGTCTCCTATATTAACACCCGGTGTATTTAGCATTGGAGCCTCATATATGGCTGAACTAGAATTTCCAATTATATAATCTGCATTTTTAAGTAAACTTAAAAAATACTCAAATCTAAGATTTTTAAGAACTTTAAACTTTGATTTTTTTAAATTTTGATATTCATTAATAATGCTTTTGCTTCCCGGGTCATTATTAGGATAAATCAATACAAAGTTATTTTTAAATTTTTTGATAACACTCAAAAGTTTTTTTGTTTCGTAACTTATTTTGTTTACTTTAGATGTGACAGGATGCCATAACAAAATAGCATATTCATCATAAGGTATTCCATACCTTCTTTTAACAATATTTATTTTAGGTAACTTTCTGTTAGCAATAAAGTCTATATCTGGCGATCCAATATTAAAAATACTTTTTTTAATTTCACCCATTTTTAAAACTCTTTTTTTAGCACTATTAGATCCTACAAAATGGACATGGCAAAGTTTTGTAACTGCGTGTCTCATAGTGTCATCAATAGTTCCTGACACTTCCCCACCCTCAATGTGAGCAGTTAAAATATGATTTAAAGAACCAACACTAGAGCATGCTAGAGCCTCAACTCTATCACCATGAACAATTATTAAGTCAGGTTTAATTTTTTTTACAATTTTAGAAAATTTATTGATTGTTTTAGACATAATTATTTCTAAAGGATCACCTAATGATTGATTTTGAAATTTAAATATCTTTGATTTAAATTTGAAAGATTTTTCTACTTCTTTATAAGTACTTCCATACTTATTAATTATATGCATGCCAGTTACTGCTAAATATGTAGAAAATTTTTTACTTTTTTTTGTAATTGAAATTAAAGACTTTAGTTTGCTGAAATCAGCTCTTGTAGCTGTAACAAATAAGATCTTTTTTTTTATCATCAGTTAATTTATTGTATTTTTATAAATTTTAATAGTTTTTTCAAAACAATTTTCCCAATTAAATTTTTCCATGATTAAATTAATATTGTCATTGAAAATTTTTTCTTTTTTTTCTTGCTCGACAACTTTTAAAATTGTGTCTATTAAATTATCAATATCCTTTAAATCAAAATAATTTACACTATTCTTTCCTATCTCCTCAAAAATAGGAATTTTAGAACATACTACCGGACATTTGTTTTTTAAAGACTCTACAATTGGTAATCCAAAGCCTTCATACACAGAAGGAAAAATAAAAGCACTTGCTTTTTGATAAAGAAAATTCAATAAGTTATCGTTTCCTTCTAATTGAATAATTTTATGCTCATCAACTTTTAATTCACTTAATAAATCTTTTTCTTTTTGAGTTAACTTTCCACCACCAAACAATAATATTTTAAAATTTTTATTTATCTTTGTTGACTTTGCATATGCTTTTACAAAAAAATCAAAATTTTTATATTTTAATCTAGATCCAACATACAAGAGAAATGGAAAATTAATATCCTTGGGTAGATTTGTATTATTGAGGAAATAATGATTTGCTCCCAAATAAGTTACGCTTATTTTTTTTTCATCAACTTTATAAAAATTTATTAATTCATTCTTTGTTGTTTCAGATATGCAAATTATATGATCTGCCATTTCAATCATTTTTTTTTTAGGAAGAATAATTTTTCCTTTTTCTAAAGACATTTTTTCGTGAATTAAATCATATACAGTTATTACAGTTTTTGTCTTTTTTTGAATATTTTTTGAATAATAAGTATAATGAATTAAATCTGGACTTGACCTTTTTAGTTCTCTATTACAAATTTTTTCATTAAGAAATTGAAATAAATTTGATGTGAATGGTATTTTATCATCGAAATATTTTCCTTTAATATTATTCTTTGGCAATTCTTTAAGAAATTTATTTTTATAAAATGGAGCAAACACCACATAATCTATTTGATTTTTGTTTAATTGATTAAACAAATTTACAAAATATCTAGAAATACCTCCATATTTTTGATTCCAAAATATTTTATAATCGTATGCTATTTTCATTACAAAAAACTGAGTAAGTATCTAAATACTGAAATTAATAATTATGTTCAATACTTGCACTGCCATTCTTAGCTTCTATAGTNGTATAAGCTTGATGGCCACCATATGAAGAAGATTGAGCCCACAATTGACACATTTCATAATCTTTTTGTTTAGATACTTCCGGAAATAGTTCATCAACATATACTCCATCTTGAAATCTATTTAATTCATTATGNTTAAATGTTTTTTTAATAACATCAAAAGAGGACTCTCTAAAAAGAGAAATTTCTAAGATACTATCCCCAACAGGCCCATATAAATCTGTCAAAGAATGAATAATTACTTTGCTCCTAAATTTTTTTCCTATAGAAGCAGCCATCCAGAGTCTAAATTTTGGTGGTCTTTTAGAATGATAAAATCCTCTTGCAGACTCCATTGGTAATTTACATTTCGCTCCCTTCAAAAAAGCCGATAAAACTATATTTAATCTAGCCGGTAAGTCACCATCACATCTTCTAATTTTTAGGACCTCTCCTTCCATTGGAATATCTTTTCTCTCAGATGACCTAAAATTTATCGTTTTATCGTTAGAATAGATCTCATACTTTCCATCAGCACAAAAAGGATCAACATGAGTTATTTGATGTTCATGTGATTTAGTAAAAGGATAACTATAATATCCTTCTTCATTTTGAATGTATCCTGGATCATGTCTACCATAATTGAAATTTGAGTGATAAACTTGAAATTCTTTTCCATCAATCGTTTCGTTTCCAACTACAAGTCTCGTAAATCCACCATTCAACTTATAGGAAATTGCACAATTACCAGGTTTATTGTTTAAGAATTTTTTAAAATTATTAAAATAATTTTCAGGATAAATTTTAAAAGTTTCAAAAGGTTTTAATTCTTTAAAAGAAAATTCTTTCTCTAAAGTTTTGCCTTCACTATTTGAAACCCAAAGTTTAATTTTTTGACTTTCTTGTTTATTAATACCATTGTGACCAATTATAAAAGATCTAATCTCGTCATTATCTCTACAAACTAAACCTGCTTCTTCTCCAAACTCAATAACTTTTCCTTCTTCTATTTCATGAGGTGTATAAGTCCTGGTATAACCATGAACCATACTAACACTATTCTTTGCCTCGTAAACTACCAACATTGCAGCAAAAGGAATTCCTAAATTATCGTTTCCTATTGCCTCCATTTCCAACGAACCTTCGAACTCTTCATCTGAAATTTTAGGTTCATAATTTATAACATGACCATTTTCAAAAAATAACTTTTCCCTTAAAATTAAATTGCCTTTCATATCTCTGAGAGAAGCAATAATCATTACTTTTATAGATTTTTTTTTTGTCCAATAATCCATAAAATTAATCAATGTGGTAAAATTTTTATTTTTCTTAAAATAAAATATTGTCGAAGACCTATATGCAATTCCAAAGTTTTTTGCATAATTATCTTTTTGATTAACGTGAATTTTTTTCATTTTTTTAAAGTTATTATATAATTTTCTTAAATATGTACATATTCATTATTATTCCTCTAAACTAATCAAATCTTTAATTTTCTTCAGCTTTTCACCACTCCCTGACAAATCTACTACTTCACAATCTTTTATTTCTGATAAAATCTTCTCTGGATCAATAAGATTTAATCTATTTTTCGCATCTCTGCTCTCTCGAAATTTAGCATCTGTATATAATTTCAAATTATCGTCTGAGGGAATTTCAATAGAAAGTTTATCTTGATAATTTTTATCTATAAAAAAAGCATTATTTCTGAATAAATTCGTACCAATAAATTTCAAATTTTTCTCCTCTAATAATTTAATTATAGCTTTTAAAGATGCGCCAAAACATAAGTTAGAAAAATGATAGTTTGATCTATTAAAATCTTTTTTAAAAGGCACAGTAATTTGAAGTTCACTACCAAAATAAGGATTAAACTCAGCAACTAGTATTTTACAAAAGTTTTTTGGCAATTCCTTTAATACCCAATAGTCATAACCATCAATATCTAATGAGAAAAGATCAATTTTATCATAAAAATTTTTATCTTTTAGAGTAGAAATTAAATTTTGAGGATCAATTTTTTTTTCTACTATTTTTAAGTTTCCTTTCCAAATGCTTAAATTTTTTTTAACCTCGTTTTCAAAATCTTTTATAATATCAACTATTAAACCCTCACACGATGTTCTCTCAAAAACAAATCTCGTATTTGCTTCAGTATAATCTCCAACGCCTATTTCAATAAATTTTGGTTTTTGGATATTTAGTTGAGAAATTAGATAATCAATAATTCCATCCTCACCATTTTGGGAATAAACTTTATAATCTAATTCATTAAGATTCTTAATGTTCATGTAATTTTTTCTCATATTCAAAAAATGAGATGAACCAATCATTGTAATTTTTTTGTCAAAATATCTTTTCAAGAAACGCTTAAATATCTGAATCATTTATTACTTCACAAAATTTTTTTGATTTAAATCATATATCTTATCACATTTTTTTAATGCACTAGCTTTATGTGAAATAAAAATAATTGTTTTATCATCTGAATAACTAAAAACATCATTAATAAATTTTTCTTCAGTATCAAAATCTAAAGAACTAGTAGACTCATCTAGAATCAATAATTCTGGTTTTCTGTATAATGCTCTAGCAATACCCAATCTTTGTTTTTGTCCTGCAGATAGATTTAAACCTCTTTCACCTATTATAGTATCAAAGTTTTTAGGAAGTAACTGTATGTAATCAAAAATTTGTGCTTTCTTTGAAGCTTCATGTAAAGATGAAATATCAATGTCTTTTTCATTGATACCAAAAGTAATATTATTTTTAATTGTATCCTCAATTAAAAATATATCTTGTGGAACATATCCTACATTATTATTCCATTCGTAATTAGAAAAAGTAATTTCTTTGTTATCAATTATTAAATTTCCATCATAATTTTCAATTAAACCTAACAAAATACTCACTAGAGTAGTTTTGCCTGATCCAGATTTTCCAATTATTCCAATTTTATCACCCTTAGAAATTTTCAGATTAATTTTATTTAAGATTAAACCAGTATCTTTTTTATATTTAAATTTAATGTTATCTAAAAATATTTCTTTATTAAAATTAATTAATTTCTTATTTTCTATTAATCTATCATTTTTTGGATTTTCCCTCACTCTTAACAATTCTGATAAAATATGATTGTAAGATGGAAGAATAGTTTTTAAAGTTGATATTGAATTTTGTATTAAATTTAATCCTGGTACAATTCTTATCATTGATACTACTATTAATGAAAGTAAAGGCAATAAACCTAAAATATTTTTTTCTAAAATTACATAAAAAACTACAATAATCATAATACCTGAAACTGCACCTATTTCGAGTATTACTCTTGGCATTAATTTTATTAAATAATTTTTGAACGCAAATTTTTCGTATCTTTTTGCATTATCAAAAAATATTTTTTTAAGATAATTTTCAAGCTTAAATATTTTTACTTCCTTAATTGAGCCAATCGTATTATTTATTATTTTTATTTTTTCGCTCGTTAAAAATTGAAGAGATGATCCCTGAGTGAAAATTTTTTTATGAGTTTTCAAAAAAAATAACAATGATATAATTCCAAAAAATATCAACATAGTTAAGGAAATAAAGGGGCTGGCAATAAACAATAAAATACAAATCGCTAAAAATATTGTAGTTTCACGCATTAAATTGATAATATTTAGAACAAAAATACTCGTATTACCTACATCCATGTTTAGTGTTCGTATCATTACTGCAGAATTTTTATTTATGAATTCAAGATAATTTGAATCTAAATATTTTTTATAAATTTTAGAACTTAAATATAATTTTACTCTTTTAGTTAATATACCTTGAAAATAAACAATCAAAACGTAAATTAAATTTTTAACTAAAAAAACTCCAATTATTATTATAGAACTAAATAGTATTAACTGAGACTTCTCATATTTATTAATTATATTTATAATATAAGGAGAGTTAATGTGTTCAGATATAATATTTGGGTCAATTATAACACTCAAGAATACCGGAATGGAACCTATGCCAATAAACTCTAATAATGATAAAAATATTAGTGAAATTGACAAGAAAATTAAATAAATAAAATTTGTTCTACCAATTAATAATAAAATTTCGTTATAAATTTTTTTCATCGATTCTTATAAAGTTAATATTACAATATGTTTACAATGTGATAGATTGATTTATTTGTTATATTCTATATTAAGCTACTAATATAATAATTATTTTTTTTAAAAATTCATAGCATGATGGATGATAAAATTAAACAAATTAAAAGAGATGGTTATCTTATAATAAAAAATCTTCTAAACGAGAAAGAAATATCAAATTTAAAGGAATCTTTTAAAAAAAAATATAGCTTAGAAAATAACTATCATGAAACTGATGATAATTTTGTTTGGGAGTACTTGGTTAATAAAAAACTTTTGGACTTGCTTAAGAAAATTCTAGGAAATCAAATTTTCTATATGCACGATATAGATCTTGGACAAAATTTAATTAAGGATGATAAAAGAAGCTGGCATAGAGACAACCCTTGTCGCTCGACAGGAAATGGACCAGATTGGGATAAAAATTTTCCTTATAATGTTTTGACTTCAATAACTTATATGAGCTCAAGTAAAGAAACTAACTCCAATTTAAATATCATTTCAAAGTCTCATAAAACTGAATATAAATATTCAATCTCTAATATTTTAAGATTAATTCATAGAAAACTCCTGAACACTAAATATTTCACATTCTTTAGAACTATAATCGAAAAAATTATTGGAAAAAAAATTTTTTATAATGTTGGTGATTGTATAATTTTTTTTGCAAATATTTATCATATGGGCAATGGTGTTTCTAAAGATAACAAAGATAGGAAACTTATAATTGCAAGATATGGGGGACCAGGTAAACATTCAGAAAATTTTTTAAACTACAATTTTAAACACAGATCAGATATTTCTAATAGATACTTAAAAACTTTAAAAAAAAATGAATTTTTTAATCATTTAAAAAAAAATGAAATTTATATTCCTTTACCAGAAGAAAAAAAAGAGATTAAAGGTGTCTACAGTCAGAAAAAATGATAAAATTTTTTTATCTATTAAAAACTTTTTATTCAATTATTAGAATTTATTTACAAACAATTTATTTTAAAGATAAAATATTTTTAATATTTTACTTTCCTGTAAAAGCTTATCAAGAAAACATTATAGAACTCATAAATTCAATAAACGATAAAAAACTCAAAATTATTTTAACTTTTAATAAATCAACTTCTAATGAAATAAAAAAATATCAAAATTCTTTTTTTTTAGATTTTGTTTACTTAAGATATATACCGTTTAAAAATTTTTTTTTAAAAAACATTAAATTTTTTTTAAGCTCTTACTTAACTTATATATATCCTCCAAATTCTAAAAATATCTATATAAGTCACGATATTTACGATGCACCAATGATCAATAAAAAGTTAGAAAAAAAAATGTTCATCAGAATAAATAAAATTGATTATATTTTTGCAGGTTCTGATGTTTCAAAAAAGTATCTGTATAATCAATTAAAAAAATACAATGAAAACATTAAACCAAAAATATTCAATACAGGATATTTAAAACTTGATCATGTTTTTAATAAAATTAAATTAATTAATAAGAGAAAAAATGAATCATTTGGTCAGACTATTCTAATTGCCCCTGCATATAGTTTAAATTACAGAAAATATAATATCTCAAAAATTTTGATAAAATTAATTAATTTTTTAATTTTTAATCAAAAAAAAATAATTATTTATAGA
>PATB01000039.1 GCA_002712255.1 Alphaproteobacteria bacterium | reverse complement strand
AAAACAATGAAACCAGTGTCTACGTAAATAATTTTTTTCCCATCATTAATTTGCACTGTATTTGAATGACCGCCAAATCTTTTATCGCATTCAAATAGTTCAACCTCAAATTTTTCAGATAATTTCCAGGCACAAGATAACCCAGAAATACCACTACCAATAATAGCTATTTTTTTTTTTTTCATTAGATAATTTTAGAAATTTAAAAAAAAAATAAAATACAAAAAATCAATATATAGTTTGACATCTATATTTTTTAACTATATATTGATAAATAGGGCTAGTATGATAATAACAAAAATTTGTGCAATAACATTCTCCTCAACTTTTTTGTTATTGCTAGTCTCAAGTCTATTTTAATTTCCTCCAATAAAACCCTGACTATGTCAGGGTTTTATTGTTTACGGTATAAATTAATCCAGTCAGCTGAAGAGATTTGTGTATCAAGACTGTTTTTTTCAGGGAAGGCGCTTAATTCTGAATTTGAAAAATTGTCTAGGTTTTTCTTAAAAGAATGGTTGTGATCCTTTTTAATCCTATCAAATCTTATATTTGAAATTAAATTTAGCATATTATTTAAACGACTTTCAAAAAAAATGTTTAATTTTTTCTTATGTAATGTCGTCTAAATTCGCAAACAACTGTAAAATATGGGTCACCAGCACGAGGTTCGGATTTAAGTATATTTCTTCTTAAATCACAAAGTTCAGAAATTAATGAATTTAGTAAATGTCCTGAATTATTGTAGGATGTATGAATAGCTAAAAAAAAATTATCTGTGTTTTTACACTTACTAATTTGAGCTTGAAAATCTCCTTGTGTTATATCTTTATTATAGATTGCTTTACACCAGTTGCCTGCAAAACTTTGATGAGCTTGAAATATTAAAAAGATAAAAAAAGTTATTTTAAAAACTATGTTCATATGAATACTCTCCAGTACATTAACTTAATAAAACCTTGTAAATTAGTAACGCTAGACTTTTTGTAAAGTTTAATTTTTTTATAAAAAATATTTTGATACAGTAAAATAGGAACAATTGCTCCTAAATACGCACCAAAAAAAATATCGCTCGGAAAATGCATAGTCATGAATATTCTAGAAAGGCCCATTAAAATTGCCAAGCATAAAATATAAAAATGATATTTTTTAAAATAGATCATTACCAAGATAGCTAAAGTAAATGCCGCTTGTGTATGGCCAGATGGAAATGAATTAGCTTTATGTAATATATTAAAAAAATCTATTCTTTCGAAACCCTCAAAAAAAAAATATTTTGGTCGCGCTACACCAACAATATATTTTAACAAATTGCAAGCTATTCCAGCTATAGCTAACGACCAAAAAAAATGCATGCTAACTAGTGAATAATAATCAAATGTATCGAAGATTTTCTTTTTTTTTAACCCACTTTTTTGTTCCATCAAATTAAGCTTAGCTGGATTTTTGAGAGTTTTTTTTAGATTATAATTAAAGAGAATAATTACTAAACTCACTAGAATTATATGAAGCGGGTCCAATATATCTGATAGCGGATCGATAATATTTTTAAAGAACCAAAATATAGTGTCCGGAAAAGTTCTTGAGTACTGAAATATAATAATATCCAAGAAATTAAAAATTAAAATTGTAGCTATTAAAATAAAAATAAAAAAATGTAATGAAGTAAATTGCTTTAGGTTTTTAGGTATAAGATAATTAGAAGTTAGCATAAACCTTTATCAATTTAGTTTTCCCTTGAGAATAATTAAAACCTTCTATTTCATCAACTAATTTAAAATTTGAAAGTTTGTTACTTTTAATTTCCGAGTTTTCAAAATCTTGTTCTATAAGATATAAAATTTTTTTGTTATTTTCATTCTTATTTATTTTATTTTTTTTAGCTTTATGGGATGTTAAAAAAATCAAGCTAGGCTCGTTAAAACCAAAGTGAATGACCTCATCAACTACTCCAGCATATTTATCAATTACCTGGTTCATATTCTTGGCAATCCAAAAAGAATTAAGATGAGGTACTAAATAATAAACTGCTACTAAATATATGAAAACTTGGTGTATAGAAGAAACAAATAAAATTTGTTTAACTTTTTTTTTTTTAAAAAAATATACCAAAATAAAAAATAAAGTTGATAAAATTACTACTAAAAAAAAGAAAGTTTCATCGAAACTTGAATACTCATGTATTACGAAAGTAATACCAGATAAAATTGATATAGGAAAAATTACTGTAGGTAAAAAAGCATATTTTAGTAGGCTTGGACTAAACTTACTTGTGATAATTTCTTTGGAAATCAAAATACTTAATGCGGCATATGAAGGAAAAACATAATGAGGAAGTTTTGTTGGAATAATCTCATATAAAATAAATGGTAAGAAAAAACATAAAATTAAAAAACAATTAGTATTATCTTGAATAAAGTATTCATTAAATTTTTTTTTTAAATTTATAAAAAAGCTAGGTAAAAATATTGAGCCCGGCCAAAAAAATAAAAAAATTAGCAAAGTATAGTAACCTGGTATAAATCCATGAGACTCTTGTCCAGATTTAACTTTATTAAATAAGTCATTTATTACTGATTCATGCCAAAATAATCCATTAGATTTTATTGAAATTAAAACAAACCAGGGAATTGAAATAAGTAAAAAAATAAGAAATCCCATTTTTGTCCATATAAATTTAAAAAAATTCTTTTTTTTAACTATTGAAAGGCCAAACAAAGGGAAAATAGTAAAAATTAAAATTATTGGTCCCTTAATCAATATTCCAAAAGCCATTGAAATCCAATAAAGTAGTCTGAAATGAATTTTTAAACCACTTTCAATAGTAGCTTTAATTGTAAGAATGTTGCATAAAGTTATAAAAAGAAAAAGCATACCGTCTGTTTTAGCTTGATGAATCTCTGAAATCGTTAAAAATGAAAGTGTTAGAAAAAAAACACTAAGTAATCCGACTTCTCTTGAATAAATTGACTGAAGAAATTTATAAACTAATAAAAAAGAAAGAATTATTCCCATTAAGGATGGGATTCTATATACCCATATTTTGTCATAAGGATAATTACCTAAAATGTAATTTGAAAAACTCTGTGCCCAGTAAATACCAATTGGTTTCTTATATCTAGTTTCCTCTTGCATTTTTATATCAATAAACTCTTGTGTTTCAAGCATAGTCTTTGANGCTGTCGCAAATCTAGCCTCGTCTCTATCAAGCACTGGTAAACTGAAAATTCCTTGCATAAAAAAAATAGTAATAAATAAGAGAATTACTAAAAAAAATTTGTCTTTTAAAAAATTCATTGTTTTTCCATCACACTAGTTTAGATTAAATATCATAACACCCTAAAATGAATAATTTTACAATAATAATTCCTATATATAATGAGTCGGATTCCATTTTTACTCTTATAAATGANATNAAAAGAGAATTTAGAGGAGAACTGCCCGAGATTATTGTTGTAGATGATGGAAGTACAGACAATTTTTCTTCTCAAAAAAAAAAAATAGCTAGGAGTATTAAAATTTTATCTCATGAAAATAATCTAGGAAAATCCATGGCTATGCTAACAGGAGTGAAAGCAGCTAAAAATAAAATAATTTGCGTGATAGATGGAGACGGACAGAACCCGCCTTATGAAATCAAAAGAATGATTCAATACTGGNATCAAGTCCCTAAAGACTGGAAAGACTTTGTATTGATATGCGGTAACAGAAAAAATAGACAAGACACAGCCTTAAAAAGAATTAGTTCAAAGGTTGCTAATACTGTTAGGAAGTTTATTCTAAATGATGACTGCAATGATACAGCTTGCGCATTGAAAGTTTTTAATAAAAAAGATTATTTAAAAATTAATTATTTTAAAAATATGCACAGGTTTTTACCTGCACTCTTCAAAATGAATGAAGGAAGAATTTTTAACGTTTTAGTGGATGACAGAAAAAGATTTGCAGGAATTTCCAAATTCAATTTTAATAATAGATTTTGGATTGGAATATCAGATTTATTTAAAGTTTGGTTATTAATTAATAAAAGGAGAAAAAATGAGTGAAGAACAAATTTGGTTAATTATAGGTTTTATTGGACAGACAATTTTTGCTTCTAGATTTTTAATTCAATGGGTTGTGAGTGAGAGAGCATCAAAGAGCATAATTCCAAATATTTTCTGGTGGATTAGCTTGGCTGGTAGTATGGTTCTGCTCAGTTACGCGATACATAAAGTTGACCCAGTTTTTATTGTAGGCCAATCCTGTGGTTTTTTAATATACTCTCGAAATATTTATCTTATCAAGAAAGAAGGTAAAAATAAAAAGAATGATCCGTCTAAAATAATGAAAGTTAATTAGTGAAAATTAATTATAAGGATATTCACAAGTTATTAATTTTAAAAAGTTCAAATTACAACGAGTTAAAAAATCAAATTTTTGAAAATGGNATTATAAGTCTCTCAAAGCCAAAGATTGATTTTTTTTCATATGTTGTAAAAACAATTATTTCACAGCAAATTTCTGATACAGTTGCCAATTCTATATGGATAAATTTTTGCAAGTATTTTGAAAAAAATATACCAAAATTTGAGAAAATCAAAAATTTAGAATGGCTAGAAGACACTGCTTTAGAAAATATTGGAATATCCCAAAAAAAAAAAGAATATATTATTCATTTTTATCAATCAATAACGTCAAAATCATTAAATTTTAATTTACTTAAAAACAATGATGAAGATGAATTTAAAAGCAGATTAACTAAAATAAAAGGTATTGGAAATTGGACATGCGATATGATTCTTATTTTCTTTTTTTTAAGACTTAACATTTTTCCTAAAAATGACCTTATAATTGAAAAAGTTAAAAAAAAGCTATGTGCAATCGAACATAAACAAATAGATTTTAATAAAATTTATTCTCCTCATCTTTCCATTTTATCAATTCACATGTGGAAAATGTCTAAAAGGATTTTGTAGTAAAAATGATGTTCTAGTTTTATTTTCGTTGCTCCTTTTAGGCCAATTTATTTGGTTCACTGAACTGCATTCATCGCAAACAAATTGCCATTTATCATATTTAAAATTGCAATTGGAGCAGACCCATTTAGGTTCAGATAAAATTTTATTTTTATTAGACGGTGTAATTATTTTTGGACTTTTTTCTTCTAATCTCTTGTATAGTTTAGTAACCCTTTCATCCCATCTTTCTCGGTCTATTGAATCTAAATAGGTTTGACTTTCTCCCCAAACCTGGGCTTGAAAGGCAGAATTAGCAAGAGCAAGTTTAGTTTCATCAGTAAGTTTGTTCCCTTTTTTAATTGAACGAGAAATCATTTTAAATCTATTTAAAGAATCAGAGATATTTTTTATTTTAAACTGCATAAAAATTTCA
Source organism: Alphaproteobacteria bacterium (assembly GCA_002712255.1). Classification (GTDB taxonomy): domain Bacteria; phylum Pseudomonadota; class Alphaproteobacteria; order Methylaequorales; family Methylaequoraceae; genus MED-G10. Next base: position 18,965 of record PATB01000039.1, on the reverse strand, counting down.
ATGATCTCAGCACATTGAAATTTTAACCAATTTTTCTGAATTATATTTGCAGCTTTTTTGATTTCGTTCTTTTCAATCAAAGCTTTAATTGATTCCTTTATAACAAAAATTGAATCATCAGAAATTTTAAGTGCCTCTACTGCGTTTTCTCCAGATAGAACTTTTAGGTTTGCCAGCATAAGCTTTAAATTAGAATTTTTTTTAATTTTAGTATTATCTATATTTAAATAATCAAAGGCCAATTTCCATTCACTTCTATGAGAATAAATTATTGCAAGTTTTTCTGAAAACCACTCATCTCCTTTATACTTATCAGAAAATTCTAGCAAATAATTTTCTGCATTTTTTGTATCATTTTCTTTAAGTGCAATTAAAACTTTTGCTCTTTTATAAATATAATCTGCCTTAGGAAGAGTTTCTAAAATTTGTAAATATCTTTTGGCTTGGTTTACATCATTTTTTAACAATGCAGTATTAACAAGCATAAAAGTAGAGAATAATTTATTATCAAAATATTTTTTTATTTTTCGAGAATTCTTTTCAAGATTATTTAAATCTCCTTTAAATAAGTCAATTGCTATTTCATCTAATGTCTGATTCCCCAATAAAAAGTTTTTATCACGCCTAACATTTGAAATGATATTCGGTAATCTTTTAATGTTTGCAAACGTTCGTATAACAAAAAAAGTTAATAAAAAAATTGCAAAAATAAAGAAAAATAAACCAACAATATTGGTTTCAATTAAATATTCAGACCAAAATATTTTTACAGTTCCAGGATGGTCACTTATCCAAACTACAATGTAGGATAATATAAGTGTTATAATAAAATATTTTAAGGCCCTAATCATTATAATTAACTAATTTTTTTAAAATTAATTCTTCTAAATTTTCTATTTTATTTTTTGCTTCAACCAATTGATTACCTTTTTCTAACCAGTCTCCAAAATTAGCCAAATCTACACCAGATTGCTCTATAATCTTTACAGCTTTACTAACATTACCAATTATTAGATATTCTTTAGAATGAATCAAAACTTCCTTGTAATTTCCACTTTCTCTAATATTTTCTTCAAAATTTGTATTATCATATTTTGTAATTTTAAATGTAGAGCTTAAAATATCATTTATGTAATTAAAAAATTGTTCCTTTGACTCAAAAATATTATTTCGTTTCAAATCATCTCGATTTTTAACCTCTTCAAAAAAATCTTCTAGTTGTAAATCATATTTATTAATTTTTTTGTTAATTTCATCCAATAAATAGTCTTTTCTTACAATTTTAGGTAAATCATTCTCATTAAAGAAATTTAGCAAAGTTAAAGCTTGAAAATTGCCTTCAAAGAAACTTGATATTTTAGAAACTTCATTTTCTAGGACTTGTCTACTAGCAAATTTATTTTTTAATATAATGAAATTTTTTAATAACTCATACTGATCTAACTCTTTTCTAAAGTTCCTGGCATAATTAAATTCATCTACTTTTGAAACTCTATCAGAGACATCATTTAATTTTATAATCAAATCTCTATTTTTTTTTTCTAAATTTTCATATGATAAATTTGAATCTCTTATTTTCTTTGTTAATTTTTCAATATCATCTCTTAGTAAGTCTACCTTTTGTCGAACTTCAGAATAAGCATCATTTTCTAGTTTTTTATTTGAAACATTATTAGTATTAAAATCTAGGGGAATTTTGTATTTGTGACTAACAAATAGTCCTAATCCAAAAAAAATTACTCCAAGAAGAATGTATTTGATCAAAAAACCAAAAAAATTAAACTTTTTTTTGAACTCAGTTTTTTCAAGGTCAATAAAATCTCCTCTTTGAGGTTCTTGTTTTTTTTCTGCAGCCAAAATTTAACCTCGACTTTTCTTAACTAATAAATTAATCATTTCATTCTCTTTTGGTTTTTTCACAACTTCAATATTAAATTGACCTAGACACGTTAATTCTTTTTTAACATTTTCACTAATTACAATAAATATTTTATCTTTGCAGAATTCAATTAAGTCAAGTTTTTTAACTTCATCAATGAATGATCTTGCTGTCAAACTTGAGTAAATTGTAATTAATTTGTCATTTTCTGAGATCATAAATTTTTTAAATAAACTTTTTTTTTTATTGACCTTTAATGCACTATAACATTGCAAATGGAAATATTTACATTTGTATTTAAAAAAAAATTTCTCTAACTCACAATTTTTTTTTGAGAATGTTGGGTGTAAAATACTAAAATTGGTTTTTAAATACTTGGTTATTTCTTTTTTTAAATTTTCTAAATTTCCGTTCGTGCTTATTACATTTTTAAATCCATAATCTAAGAGTAAATTTTTAGTTTCATCTCCAATGGAAAAAACTAATTTTTGAAGATGCAATTTTTTTTTATTAATTTTAAAGTTTCTTACTGCATTTTTGCTTGTAAATAAAATTATATCATATTCTGAAAGAAGAACTGGTTTATGAGATTTTTTTTTGATTTCAATTAAAGGAATACATAAACTCTCTATATTATACTTTTCTAAAGTGTTTGATGTTTCTTTTGCATCGGAAATTGGTCTTGTTATTAAAACTTTTGCCATCAAATGATTTTTTTAATTTTTTTTCCTAAATTAAAACTCATACTTTTGTAATTTTCTAAATCAAAAAAAGTTTTGTTTTTTAATATTTTCTTTCCATCTAAAGAGGATGCCATGTATCTAAAAAAAATATAATTTTTTTTATTTTTTTTTACTATCTTAGCTAAAGCACCTATTGGGGTTTTACAAGATCCATCCAATGCTTTTAGAAAATGTCTTTCACAATCAGATTCAATAAATGTTTTTTTGTGATTGATTTTATTCACAATTTTTTCAATAAATTTATTTTTTTTAATTACCAAGGCAATTACACCTTGGCCAACTGCTGGGATAATATTTCTAACATCTATAGATTCAAAATTATTTTTGATTTTTAATCTTTTTAAACCGGCCTGTGCTAATATTATTCCATCCAGATACCCATTATGAACTTTGTTAATTCTAGTTCCTACATTTCCTCTAACTTCTACAATCTCTAAATTTGAATTTATATTGATTAATTGAATCTTTCTTCTGATAGATGATGTTCCAATTAAAATTTTTTTTTTTATATTCTTAATATTATATTTTTTTAAAGAAAATAGGGCATCATTTGGCTTTTCTCTTTTTAAAACCCCTGCAATATGCAGTCCTTTTGGTAATTTAGTAGGCAGATCCTTTAAGGAATGAACAGCAATATCAACCTCGGATTTCAATTGCGCCTCGTCAATTTCTTTGGTGAATAAGCCTTTATTTCCAAGCTCGGAGATTTTTTTATCTAAAAATTTATCTCCAGTAGTCTTAATAAATTTTTTTTCGATAAATTTTAAATATGAAATACCAAATTTCTTTTTCAACTCTTTAAGAAAAATTTCAACTTGCTCTTTGGCTAGTGGACTTTCTCTAGAGCCAACAACAATCTTCTTGGATTTATAAACCATAATAACTAATCTATTTATTTTAGTAGCATAGAATATTTTTTATAAATACTCTAATGTATAAAATATGATTGTAATGGGTATTGAAACAAGTTGTGATGAAACATCAGTTGCTATAATTGAACAAAAAAAAACTGACGGGTTCGGCTATGTATTGGCAGAAAACACACTATCACAAGTTAATAAGCATAATAAGTTTGGGGGGATTGTTCCTGAATTAGCATCAAGAGAACATGAGAAAACGCTTAATTTTTTAGTAAAAAAAACACTTTCAGAGGCAAATATAAATTTAAAAAAAATTGACGCTTTTGCTGCCACAACTGGACCAGGTCTTCTCGGTGGTTTGCTGATTGGTTCAAATTACGCAAAAACACTATCCTTAGCTAATAATAAGCCCTTTTTATCGGTTAATCATCTTCAGGGACACATCCTAATAACGCGAATGAATCAAAAAATAAGATTTCCTTTTTTATCTCTTCTTTTATCTGGAGGTCATACCCAACTTTTGGTCGTAAAAGCTTACAATAAATTTGAAATTATAGGTGAAACTCTTGATGATGCATTAGGAGAAGCATTTGACAAAACAGCAAAATTACTAGGATATGGTTATCCAGGTGGACCAATAATTGAAAAATTGGCGTTAAAAGAAAAAAGTAAAAATTTTTTTAAATTACCCAAACCACTTCTTAATTCAAAAAATCTTGATTTTTCTTTTTCCGGTTTAAAAACATCAATAAGAAAAATTGCTGAAAAACCTTTGAATAAAAGTTTAAAATGTAAATTAGCTAATGAATTTCAAGAATGTATTACAGAAATACTTTTAACAAAGTGTGAGAAAGCAATCAATTTGACAAAAAAGGAAATGGACATAAGTTCCTTTGTTTTGGCAGGAGGAGTTGCGTCAAACAAGTTTATAAGAGAAAAATTTAATTTACTATGCGATAAACATTCTATTGAATTTATTGTTCCAAAAAAAAACTTATGTGTTGATAATGCGACAATGATCGCTTGGGCAGGCATTGAGAGGTTGAAAAAAAAGAAAAGTTCGGACCCAGTGAATGAACATCCAAGGCCGAGATGGAGTGTAGAGAATTTATGACAAGCGTTGGAATAATAGGTTCAGGAAGTTGGTCTTTAGCATTATCTAAAATACTATCTATTTCTAATATAACAATAAAAGCAAGAAATATTGATAGGGCAAAAGAAATTTTTTCTCAGAACAAAAAATTGTCAATTATTAATTGTTTTAAAACTTTAAAGAAAAATGATGTAATTTTTCTAGCAAGCCCTTCACAAAGTATTAGAAGTGTTTTGAGAGAAATGCCAAAAAATACTAAATCAAAATTTGTAATTTGTAGTAAAGGGGTTGAAAAAAAGACTAATATGTTGATGAGCCAGATACTTGAAGAATTCTTTCCAAATAATGATTTTGCAGTGTTATCTGGACCCAATTTTTCTTTTGAAGTAATCAAAGGTTTACCAACAGCCTCAGTTATTTCATCAAAAAACTCAAGATTTGCAAAATACATATCTCAAATGATAATACAAGACAAGTTTAGAACTTATTTCAATAATGATATTGTAGGAACTCAAATTGGTGGAGCCATGAAAAATGTTATTGCAATAGCTTCAGGCTTTATTATTGGGAGGAGGTTAGGTCTGAACGCAAATGCGTCAATAATTACAAGGGGGTTATCTGAAATAATTCAACTAGGTTTACAAATGGGTGCAAAAAAGCAAACTTTTTATGGACTTTCTGGAATAGGAGATTTAACGCTAACTTGTTCATCTTTAAAGTCAAGAAATACAAAACTGGGATATTTGCTAGCGCAAAAAAAACAAGAAAATTTTGATGAAGTTGTTGAAGGTGTAGAATCGTGTGAGAGTATTTGTAAGCTAGGTGAAAAATATAATGTTGAATTACCGATTTGTAACTCCGTCAAAAAAATATTGTCAGGACATAGCGTTGAAAAAGTTATATCAAACTTACTTTCAAGACCATTACAGTTTGAGAAATGAATACATTTTTGATTATTTGCAAAGATAAAAAGAATTCCTTAAATAAGAGGCTAACCAATAGAGGCTTACATCTAAATTATCTTAAAACTCTGAAAGACAAATTGATATTAGCTGGACCTATACTTAATAAAAACGGAAATCCAAAAGGAAGTATATTAATCATTAAGTTTGAAAATAAAAAAAAGCTTAAAGAATTTTTAAAAAATGATCCTTATGCAAAAGCAAATCTTTTTGAAAATATAGTTATTGAAGAATTTAAAAGAGTGTTTTAAAAAATTAATGTTTTTTAGTTACAAGTTGATATATTAATCAGGCGAGAAAATAATGAGTTTTATTGAAAATAAAATTTCTAGTCCTTCGATATCTATCAATAAATATCTTGAAGAATATAAAAGGTCTGTAGATGATCCAGAAAAATTTTGGAAAGAAAAGGCTTCCTCTTTAACCTGGATAAAAAAATTCTCTAAAGTAAAAGAAAGCTCCTTTATTGATGACGTTCACATTAAATGGTTTAGTGATGGTTCTTTAAATGTTTCTTACAATTGTATTGACAGACATCTAAAAGAAAGGGGGGAAAAAGTTGCTATAATTTGGGAATCTGACACACCTAACGAAAGTAAAAAAATAACCTACAATCAACTTCACCAAGAGGTTTGCAAGCTTGCCAATGGTTTAAAATCATTAGGTGTAAAAAAAGGTGATAGAGTAACGATATATTTACCTATGATTCCTGAAGCTGCTTATGCAATGCTTGCCTGCGCCAGAATAGGAGCAATACACTCGGTTGTTTTTGGAGGATTTGCCCCTGATTCATTAAAAGATAGAATTATTGATTGTGGTTCGTCTACAATAATTACTGCAAATGAAGGGTTAAGGGGAGGAAAAATTGTACCTTTATTGTCTAACGTTCATAAAGCAATTGATAATCTAGAAATTGTAAAAAACGTTATCATAGTCAACAGAACTGACAAAGTAATAGATTATAAAGCAAAAGAAATTTCTTATGAAGATTTAGTTTCTAATCAAAGCAAGTTTTGTGATGTAATCGAACAAAAATCTGAGGATCCACTTTTTATTCTTTATACATCTGGTTCGACGGGAAAGCCCAAAGGAGTTCTTCACACATCAGCTGGATATCTATTACACGCATCAATCAGTCACAAAACTATTTTTGATGTAAGACAAGATGATATTTATTGGTGTACTGCTGATGTTGGCTGGGTTACTGGTCACTCGTATATTATCTATGGTCCTCTGTGTAACGGCTCAACAACTTTAATGTTTGAAGGTGTACCCACTTATCCTGATGCATCGAGATTCTGGCAAATAGTAGAAAAATTTAAGGTAAATATTTTTTATACTGCACCTACTGCAATCAGGGCATTGATGGGGTTAGGCGATTCTTTTGTAAAAAAAGTCAATCTTTCATCACTAAAAATTCTTGGGAGTGTCGGAGAACCAATTAATCCTGAAGCATGGAATTGGTACTATGAGGTTGTTGGTAACAAGAAATGTCCGGTAATTGACACTTGGTGGCAAACGGAAACTGGAGGAATATTAATTTCGCCTATTGCTGGAACAACACCATTGAAACCTGGCTCAGCAACATTACCTTTCTATGGGGTTGAACCTGTTATTGTTGATAACGATGGAAAAGAGTTGGTTGGAGATTGTGAGGGTAACCTTTGTATTTCAACTTCTTGGCCAGGTATGATGAGAACAGTGTATAGAAATCATAAGAGATTTGTAGAAACTTATTTCTCATCATTTAAAGGAAAATATTTTACAGGTGATGGTTGTAAAAGAGATAAAGATGGATATTACTGGATTACAGGAAGGGTTGATGATGTGATTAATGTTTCTGGGCATAGGTTAGGAACAGCAGAAGTCGAGAGCGCATTAGTTTTACATAAAAAAGTTTCTGAGGCTGCAGTTGTTGGGTACCCCCATGATATTAAAGGGCAAGGTATATATGCCTATGTTACATTGATGACTGGAGAAAATTATACAGATAATTTAAAAAAGGAATTGGTTAATTGGGTAAGATCTGTGATTGGTCCAATCGCAGCACCAGATGTAATTCAGTGGGCTCCAAATCTTCCGAAAACTAGGTCAGGAAAGATTATGAGAAGAATACTAAGAAAAGTAGCGTGTAATGAAGAGGATTCAATTGGTGATACCTCTACGTTAAACGAGCCTGATGTTGTAAATGAGCTAGTTAGAAATAGAACTTAGAGTTTAAAAATCATGGCATATACCATTCTTTTCCCAGTCACCATATCTAGTTGGCTCCAGTCCATCAGCACCACCAATCTCTTTTGGTTTTGCTTTTGGTTTTAATTTAGGCTTGTCTGATTTTAACTTCTTAACCATAATAATTATTTAAATATTAATTAATAAGAAAGCCACAAATAATTGGTTGATTCAAGAGAAATTTCTTCACAAGTACTCTCCGATATATTTTACGGAAAAAGCTTTGATAGGGCATTATTGCTAAATAAAGAATATTCTAAGCTCGACCAAAGAGATAAATCATTAGTCAGTTTGCTTGTTTTGACCTCACTAAGACGAAATGGTCAAATTGATAATGTGCTATCACACTTTATAAAAAAACCTTTAAAGAAAAATTTTTTTATTAGATATTTACTAAAAATTTCTGTTGCACAAATTCTTTATTTAGATTTCCCTGAGTACTCGACGGTACATAATGCAGTAGAAATTTCAAAAAAATATAAATCTGAAAAATTTACAAATGCTATTTTAAGAAATATTTGTAAAAATAAAAAGAAATTTATAAAAGAAATTCCAGCAATAATTAATATACCTGATTGGATTAAAAAAGATTTAGAAAAATTTCTGGAGGCAAAGGATCTTCTAGAAATTGCTAACCAAATTTCTTTGGAACCATACATTGATATAAACATTAAAAATGAAAACTTTAATCAGTATAATTGGGAAAAAATTTTAAAAGGTAAGAAAGTTTTTGAAAATATAATCAGAATTAAAAATAAATCGAATATAGAAGATTTACCATTTTTTCAAGATGGAAAATGGTGGGTTCAAGGAATTTCTTCTTCCTTACCTGTTTTTTTAATAAAAAAAATTTTTAAAAAAAATAGCAAAAATAAAACAGTCTTAGATGTTGGTTCTGCCCCTGGTGGAAAATCATTTCAATTAATTGACTTCGGCTTTAAAGTTAGCTCCATAGAAATTTCAAAAAAAAGAATTGCTACACTTAATTCAAATTTGGAGAGACTAAAGCTCAATACAAAAATTATAAATGAAGATTTTTTAAATATTGATTTTAAAGAAAAATTTGATTGTATTTTGATTGATGCTCCTTGCTCTGGTTCTGGGTTAATGCAAAAAAAACCAGAAATGCTGGTTGTAAAAAAAGATATTTCTTCCCTAGTAAAGAAGCAAAAAAAAATGTTATTAAAAGCCGCCAATCTTGTTAAAGATGGTGGCTATATCATTTATTGTGTCTGTTCTATGTTAAGTGCAGAAGGAGAAAATCAAATTATTTCGTTTTTAAATAACCAAAAATGTTTTTCTTCTAAGAATCATTTTACAGATATACTTGAATTTGGTGAGGTTTTAAAATCTAATACTTTTTTAGTCACNCCAAATTCNTTTCAAAAAAAAGGAGGAGTTGACGGATTTTTTATTGGTTGCTTAATAAAAAACCCAAATTGAATTAAATTGTTTCATCATTTAATTGATTTTTAAGTATGTTTTACAATAACCCGATATATAATTTCTTACTAGAAAGACAATCGTCCCCTGAAATCATTTTCATTCCTGAAAACTTATGGATAGGTAGTCCTGATGACGGAAAAAAAATTGTCGACGGATTCTTNAGTTTTTATGGGGAAGGGGTGGCTTTTAATAAACAAGTNTGGAAGAAAAATAATGCCAGTAAAAGCTGGAATGAGGAACTATTTTCTTTTGAGTGGGTAAAAGATGTAAAGGCACTAGGAACAAATAAAGCCAGAATTTTTTTAAGAGATAATATTCGAGAATGGATGAAATTTAGAAATAATTGGGATTCTTTTACTTGGAGAACTGATATTCTTGCTAAAAGAATTTCTCATTTANTGAGTAATATGTCCTTTTTTTATAACACTGCAGATGAAGACTTTCAAAAAANATTTACGAAGTTGNTAAATAAACAATCNATACATTTACTAAAAATATATAAGAAAAAAAATCAGGGTGATAAAAAGATTTTTATTGCAAAAGCAATAATTCTAGCNTCTCTTAGTTTTAANAATCTATCTGGAAAATTTCAATTAGGAGTTAATTTACTTAAGGAAATTATCGAAGATCATATTTTAGAAGACGGAATGCANTATCTTCGNTCTCCAAGTGAACAGTTTATTTTTTTACAGTCTCTTATTGATATTAAGAATTTTCTTGGNCTATCAAAAATTATCATCCCTAAATTTTTAAATGAGGCAATTTATAGAATGTCATCAGTATTAAAGTTTTTTAAAATGGGAAACGGTGAACTTGCAATTTTTAACACATATAAATTTATTGAACCAGATGANGTTAATGAGGTTATAAAAAGATCNAATTCNAAATTAAAGACTCCGGATGTTNTGAAATTTTCTGGGTTTCATAGAATCAGTGAAAATCGATTAAATTTTTTAATGGACTGTGGTAAACCAACATCTGAAAAAACACATGCAAGTTCACTTTCATTCGAATTTTCTCANGGAATAGAAAAAATAGTTGTNAATTGTGGNTCTCCATTTATCAATAACAAGAAATTAAGTGAAGCACTTAGATCTACNGCTGCGCATAGTACCATTAGTATTGATGACGTTAATTCATCAGATATATTTTTTGAAAAAAATACTACTACAAGAATTGCTAATGTTTGGTCAGAAAAATTCATAGAAAAACATGAATGTTGGATAAATTCTGCCCATTCGGGGTATAAAAATTTATTTGGTTTGATACACAATAGAAAAATTCATATTGATACAAAAAATCTNATAATTAGAGGGCAAGATTATTTTTCNAGACCTTTAAAAAAATATGCTCAAATTCCAAAAAAACTATTCTTAAGATTTCATATACATCCAGACGTAAAACTTAATGTAACCGCTAGTAAAAAAAAAGTTGTTTTAAAGTTAAAAAATAATTTAGGTTGGGAGTTTATCTGTTCAGAACCAAAAATAGAAGTCAATGAAGGTGTTTACTTTGGTGAAAAAAAATTGACAAAAAAAAATAATCATATTTTAATTTCTGAAAATNTTGTACCAGATAAGAAGNTAAAATGGTTATTTAGAATTATTAAGTAAATTACAATGACCAATAATTTTTGAAAGAATAATCTCTAAATTTACCCTTAATATCAAAAAAAACTCCTTCTGGTTTAAGAAGAGGTAAAAAAATTTTTTTAAATTCTTTTAAAAAAAAATTATGGGGAACTGATAAAACTATTGAATCAAAGAAAGCCCTTTTTGCCTCAGTAATATTTAAATTTATAAAACCTTTAAGTCCAGTGATGTAGGGGTCATAGATTGAAACTTTATATTTTTGTTTTTGTAAATACTTNATTAAATCTAAACTTTTTGAATTGCGAAGATCNGGAACATCCTCTTTAAAGGTAAATCCCAAAAAAAGAATATTAGATTTTTTTTTAATTTTTTTACTGATTTGTTCTCCAATAAACTTCACCATATCGTCATTTGTTTGTCTACCAGATAATATTACTTGAGGTTTTATTTTTAAATTAGTTGCTTTTTCAGCTAAATAATAAGGGTCTACTCCTATACAATGNCCTCCAACTAAACCTGGTTCAAAATNAAGAAAATTCCATTTAGTTAAAGAAGCCTCTAAAACGTCATATGTGCTGATGTTTATTTTATTACAAATTTTGGAGACCTCATTTATAAATGCTATATTTATATCCCTTTGTGAATTTTCAATTACCTTTGAAGCCTCTGCAACTTTAATGTTTTTTGCTAAGAATATTTTTCCTTTAGTTAGTTTTGAGTATATATTTACGAGTTGCTTTTCAACTTTTTTGTTTTGACCTGAAACTACTTTATTAATTTTATCTATGGTATGAATTTTGTCTCCAGGATTTACTCTTTCAGGAGAATAACCAAGGAAAAAGTCATGGCCACATTTTAAATTTTTAGAATTTTTTTCAAGTTCGGGTCCACATATTTCTTCTGTTGCTCCAGGGAAAACTGTACTTTCAAAAACAACAATATCTTCTTTTTTTAATAATGGCCCTATTATTTTACAAACATTTAATAACGCAGATAAATCGGGCTTTTTTTTAGAATCTATTGGTGTTGGAACAGTAGCAATAAAAATATTACAGTCTTTTAAGTTGCTTTTAGATTTTGTGATAAAAAGTTTTTTTTTTTTTTGCTGAGATAAAAGTTTTTTCTGGTCTACCTCCAATGTTGAATCAATTCCTTTTCTAAGTTGATTAATTCTGTTATTATTTACATCAAAACCTTTAACGCTCAATGATAAGGATAATTCTAATGCTAAAGGTAGCCCCACATAACCTAGCCCTAAAACAGCTATTTTTTTTTCGTTCATAAATTTAGTTCTTAAATAGGAAGTATGATAGTTTTTTTTATACCATTAATATTATTTATAATCTGTACTTATTTAATTAGAAAACTTATACCATTTTTAAAAAAAATGTCACTTGTTGATTATCCTTCTCAAAGAAGTAATCACAGTCTTTTAGTACCAAAGGGGGCTGGAATTGTTTTAGTACCTCTGTTAGTTATTTCTGCTTATGGAATTTTTTTGATTAAGGATTCTTTTGATAAACAGTGGTTAATCTTTTTTCTATCAATAATTATACTCTATGTAATTTCTCTCTTAGACGATATAAAAAATTTATCTGCTCCAGTTAGACTCTTTACACACTTTCTTTGTGTAGCGATATCAGTTTTTGCATTAAAAGAAGATATTTCGTTATTTATCCAAAATAATTTTGCGACATGGCTTAATTTTAATCTGCATTTACTTTTTTATGTTTTATCTTTGATTCTAATAGTTTTATGGATTTGGATTATTAATCTTTTTAATTTTATGGATGGTATGGATGGACTTACGTGCGTTCAGGTTCTAACCCTTTCGCTAACGATTAATATTTTATGTTTGTTAGAACTTATGAACGAAAATTTTCAATTTATAAGCCTTATATTAATTTCTTTATTCTTAGCTTTTTATAAGTTCAACAAACCTTCTGCATCAGTTTTTCTTGGAGATGTGGGGTCAATACCAATTGGTTACATTTCAGGATTATTTTTAATTTATTCTTTTTTAAAAAATGGTCCTGTAATCCCTGTACTAATTGTTTTTTTATATTATTTTTTTGATTCAACATTTACTTTAATATTAAGATTAATTAGAAGAAAAAATATTTTTGAAGCTCATAGCGATCATTTCTATCAAAAAATTCTAAGGGCTGGTCAAACTCATCAGCAAGTGTTAAATAAAATTATAATTTTACTTTTTTTTCTCTTTATTCTTTCAATGACCTCGATAAAATATCCAATGATTTCAATAATGCTAGGGATCACATTGACTTTTGGATTCTTAATTTTTTTAAAAAAACAGAGCAAAAATGAATAAAAAAATATTTATAACTATTATACATGATTTTTTTATATTTTGTTTTTCATTTTTCTTAGCCTTATTACTAAGGCTTGAGTATAGTTATGCAACTTTACTGATCGAGTCTCTGTGGGTTTTTTCAATAATATTTGCATTTATTAATATTTTAATTCTTCATTACTACGGTCTTTATCATGGTATTTGGAGATATGCATCAATGCACGAGATAATGTCTATCTTTAAGAGTATAGTAATTTCCACTCTACTTATAATTGCTTTATTATTTTTAATTTTTAGACTTCAAGATATTCCAAGATCATTTCCTATTTTACTCTTTATTGTTTCTCTTCTTGGGGTGACTGGTCCTAGGGTTTTTTATAGAGTTTTGAAGGATAAATTGTCAAAAAAACAAGAAAAAATTCCAGTATTGATAGTTGGAGACAACGATACATCAGAAAACTTTATTAGACTTACAAAAATAGAAAAAAATTCACCTTATAATGTTGTCGGTATTGTTGGGACAAAGAAAAAAGGTATTGGAAGAAGAATCCACAACATTCCCATTATTTCAACAATCTATGATTTAGATCACCTTGAAACAAACATTAAAAATTTTGAGTTACAAAGAATTATAATTTCTGATAATACAATTGATGCAAAAATAATAGAGTCTTTATATATTTTTTCAAAAAAAAATGGCTTAGCAATTGGGATTCTTCCGAAGTTATCAAATTTTTCACTTAATCCTGAAGCTAAATTTACTGCAAACCCTATTGCCATTGAAGATGTACTAGGGCGTAAACAAAAAGTTCACAACACTCCATTGCTATCTAAAATTAAAAATAAAGTCATATTAATTACTGGAGCTGGAGGAAGTATTGGCGGTGAATTAGTCAGGCAAGTAAGCTCATTAAGTCCCAAACTTATTATACTCTTAGAATCTAATGAATATGCACTTTATAAAATATCGTCAAACATTAAAGGATCGTTTGTTTGCAAGTTAGCGGATATAAGAGATTCGATAAAAGTGGAAAAAATTATAAAAGAGTACAGCCCAGATATAATTTTTCATGCGGCAGCGTTGAAACACATCACATTTGTCGAAGACGAACCACTTGAAGCCCTGAAAACAAATTTTTTATCAACTGTTAAAATTTGTGAAATTTGTAAACTATACAATGTTCCAAAAATGATTTTTATTTCCACTGACAAAGCTGTTTACCCAAGTAACGTTATGGGTGCATCAAAAAGATTATGTGAAAAATACATTCAGCAAATTGCAAGTTCTCCGGGTAAAACAATATTTTCAATTGTAAGATTTGGGAATGTATTGGGATCAACCGGTTCTGTTGTTCCACTTTTTGAAAATCAAATAAAAAATGGTGGACCTATTTCTATAACACACCCTAAAGTAACTCGATTTTTCATGACAATAAGAGAAGCGGTTGAATTAGTATTAATTTCCTCGCAATTAGAGTCAGAAAATAATGGAGGAATTTACATTTTAGAAATGGGAGATTCAGTTTTAATAAAAGATCTTGCAAAAAGAATGATATTATTATCAGGAAAAAGAGTAGATGAAATAAAAATTGAATTTACTGGATTGAGAAAAGGAGAAAAGTTATCAGAAAAACTTTTCTTTGCTGAAGAAAAAATGAGTAAAACCCCTATAAATGGAATTTTATTTACTAGTGACAAATTGTATAAAGTTGACGTTGCAAGTTATGGTAATCTTGCCTCTCATATTATCAAAAATGATACGAATGAAGCGATGAAGAAATTTAAAAAAATGCTGCCAGAGTATATAGTTAATGAAAAAAATTAAAGTTAAAACTGCACTAGTTTCCGTATCTGATAAAACAGATTTAGATAAACTTGCAGATTATTTTTTTGAAAATGAAGTAGAAGTAATTTCTAGTGGAGGAACTTTCAAAGCTTTAAAAAAAATTAATGCTAAATTAAAATTAATTGAAGTGGCTTCATATACAAGTTTTAATGAGATCCTTGATGGTAGAATTAAAACTTTACATCCACTTATTCATGCAGGAATTTTGGCAGATAAAAGCAATGCTAATCACAAGAGGCAGTTAAATGATTTAAAAATTAATCATATAGACCTTGTAGTCGTTAATTTGTATCCATTTGAAAATACTGTGAAAAAAAACTCAGATGAATCCATTTGTATAGAAAATATTGACATAGGTGGGCCATCATTAGTTAGAGGAGCTGCAAAAAATTATAGAAGTGTGGCTGTTATTACAACACCAAAGTACTATGAAGAATTTATAAATGAAGCAGAAAAAAATAATAATTATATTAGCTTTAAACTAAGAAAAAAACTTGCTTCAGAAGCATTTAAACATACTGCGTATTATGATGGTGTTATTGCTAACTGGTTTGACAAAAAAAATAGGATTTATCAATCTAACAAAAATGTCCTTCCACTTAAAAAAATCCATAATTTAAGATATGGAGAGAACCCTCATCAAAAGGCTGCTATTTTTTCTCTAGGTAATAGCAGTATAAAAAAAATTGCAGGTAAAGAACTATCATTTAATAATATTAACGATTTAGAAGTTGCATTTGAATTAGCCGATAATTTCAAAAAAAGTTCATGTGTTATCGTCAAGCACGGAAATCCTTGTGGTGTTGCACTAGATGATCAACAAAAAAAAGCTTACAAAAAAGCTCTTGCATGTGATCGAGTTAGTGCTTTTGGTGGAATTGTTGCATTTAATAAAGTTGTAGATGGAGAAACAGCTAACGAAGTATTAAAAATTTTTACAGAGGTAATTGTAGCTCCAAGATTTTCATCAAAAGCAATTAAAATATTTTCTAAAAAGAAAAATCTTATTTTAATAGAATATAAAAATAAAAAGCCACTGAACAAATTATTAATAAAATCGACTAAAAATTTTTTGCTTATTCAAGATAAAGACCTTAAGAATGTCGAAAAAAATGAATTAAAGTTTTTCAACAAGAAACCCAATAAAAATTTAATTGATGATATGCTTTTTGCATTTACTGTCTCAAAATTTATTAACTCTAATGCAATAGTTATTTCTAAAGGATTAGCTACTGTTGGAATTGGCATTGGCCAAACAAATAGAATAGATTCCGCCAAACAAGCAATCAAGAGAAAGAAAACTAATTTTGGGAATGTAGAGGCAGTTTTAGCATCAGACGGTTTCTTCCCTTTTCCTGATATCGTTAAAATTTGTTCTAAAAATAAAATAAAGGCTATTATTCAACCTGGCGGGTCATTAAATGATAATTCGGTAATTAAAGAAGCGAAGAAACAAAATATAAATTTAGTCTTCACAGGAATTAGACATTTCAAACATTAAATTTTAAAATCGGAATTAAAGAAATTAAGAAAAATAAAGGTATTACTATCAAACCTTGCCTAATATCTAAACTCAAGCTAATCACTAGACTTACCAGAAATGGACCAAGAATAGAACAAACATTACCAAACATAGAATATAAACAAAATGCAGATAATTGACTTTTTGACTCTAATTTCTTTGCAATAACACTTCTACTTGCAGCTTGGATAGGACCAATAAAAAAACCAATCATTAAAGACAAAATCCAGAATAATTTTTTTTCATTCACAAAATAAAGAGTTGAAGTAATTAGCATTAAAAAAAAAATACATATT
This sequence comes from Alphaproteobacteria bacterium, assembly GCA_002712255.1. Lineage (GTDB taxonomy): Bacteria > Pseudomonadota > Alphaproteobacteria > Methylaequorales > Methylaequoraceae > MED-G10. The sequence goes on along the minus strand of PATB01000039.1, from coordinate 2,180 downwards.
ATAACCACCCTCTCAGAACTTATTTGATCTTCTATTTTTCCCAGTAACAAACAACCAATAATACCTGCTAAATTTATAAATATACCTAGTCTTAATATTTCTTCTTCAGAAAAACTAAATAAAAATGACGCAAATATACTTGCGAAAGCAAAAATACAAATTACTGAATTATTGAAAAAAAAATAACTTATTAAAAATCTATTTATATTATTTGTATGAATTTTTTTAAAGAACACAACAAATCTATCAATTTTAAAGGTTTTATTTTTATAATTCTTTATATGTTTAAAACCAAAAACTAACGTCCAAAGACCGACAAATGGTCCTAAAAGAAGAAAAATTGATTGACCAAAAATTTTATAATCATTAGATTTTGTTGCATTAAGCAGAATTAAAACAGTAATTAAGGATAATAAACCTCCAAGATAACCTGTTGCCCACCCTAAATTCGATATTAAACCTCTTTTTTCTTTAACAGCAACATCATGTAATGATAGATTATAAAAGAGATTTAAAATTTCGAACGTAACTAAAGAAAAAGCAACTAAAATAAGAGGGAAAAACTCATTTGACGTTCTGTTAAAAAAATATAGCGCCGATACAGAAAAAATTAATAGATAGAAAGATAATCTAAAAAATTTCATTCTTAAATTTTTATCTTTGTTTCCTTGCAATATTACCAAGAAAAAAATCAAAAAACTTAATGCGCTTCCAGTCGAGATTGCATAGCCCCAATTGCTTGCACCAACCTCTGGTGTAAGAGCAATTTCTTTTGCATAAAATGCTCCGTAAATAAATGTTATAATTAATGTTGGATAGCTTGAAATTCCAAAGTCAAATAAGCACCAATCTCTAATTTTTTTGTTTTTAAACTCTTGAATCACTCTATTTTATCCAAAATACTATATTATATAAATTTTATTTTTAAAATAAATATAGTATAACATGCTATGCAATATTTATATTTTTTAGTTACAGTAACCATTCTGCAATACACACGGATTAACCTCAATTGACTGATCTGGTGTTGATACTGTTATTCTCTCGGAAATAGCAGGCATCGAACGATGGGAAGTTTTAGATGGCAGTAATTTTCGGTTATTTCCGTTACTCATTGTTTGTAATGCTCTCAGAACATTCGCTTTCGTTGTAAATGGGGAAATTATCCTAAATAAGAATGAACCGCCAACAAAAGTATAATTGGAAGTTGAACCAGTTCCGTTACTCATTGAAAGAGTATGTAAATTTATAGGATAAGTACCTACTGCAAGGTTTGGAATCGTTCCAATACCAGATAAATTTAGGGTTTCGCCAGAAGGTAAGTTTGTGAAACTAAGCTCAGATGGTTGAACATTTAAACCAATAGAGCCACCACCAACCCTTCGACCAAAAAGATTTACTGGTTTTTTTGAAACTGTTAGTGATGCGTTACCAAGAATATAGTTAGGATGTGCTGATTGTAAAGTACCAATTGTAACACCTTTAGAGCCAACACCCGCAGATGCGATTGTTCCCGAACCTGACAATGATACTGTATCACTACCGACAGTATTTGAAAAACTTGTAAATGCTGAAGACCCGGCTACTGTCGTTCCATCATAATGTCTAGAACCTGAAGCATTCGTAGTTCTTGGAGTTACATCTATATCAATTGTTCCACCTGCTAGTTTATAATTTGCAGATTGTGCACCTCCTAAACCTAAAGTGCCGACTGAAACAATTTTACCCACACCCACATCTTTTGTTGACATCACACCTGTTCCCGTTAATGAAAGTGTATGCCCTAAAACTGTATTAGTTATTCCCCCTGATTTTAAAGCACTTGCTGGTGCATTTAACGAACCATCGTATACTTTCTCCATTGACACGTTAACTGGTCTTTCTGTTACATTTATTGTAATTGTTCCAATAGAATAGTTAGATGCATTCCCACTGCTACCAGAAAGAGCCAGACTACCGGCTGTTACTGACTTGTTATTGGCTACATTAGCACTTGCTATACTGCCTGTTCCACTTACAGTTAATACTTCACTGCCTACACCTGTCGTTACAACCAGATCAGATCCACTTATGACTGTTGTTCCATTATAAATTCTCGATCCTGAAATATTTAACTGTCGAGAATTTATATCAAAAGTTCCACTTGCTAGTGAATAGTTTGAAGCTGAACCTGTGCCGTC
>PATB01000038.1 GCA_002712255.1 Alphaproteobacteria bacterium | reverse complement strand
GTATTGAAAAAAATTAATTCACTTGTAATAATAAAAGGGACTAATACTAATGTTGCCGATATTCAATTAATTTATTTGTTCTGACATGGATTTTTTAAAAGATAAAAAACTAATTTTTAGAAGAACCTTAAATTTTAATTGTTCCTACAAAAGTGGTAGAAAAGAAAAAAGATTATATATTAATTTACTGAATTCAGATAAAACAAATTCCCTTATTTCAGATTTAACAAAAAATGGATTTAGAAGAAGTTTTGATCACATGTACATACCAATTTGCGAAGCTTGTAACCTTTGTATACCATCTAGAATTAACTTGGAAAAATTTAAACTATCAAAAAGTAATAAAAGAAACATGAAAATAAATCGAGACCTAGAATTGATTCCAGCTTCTAAATCCTTTAACAATGAAAGATATAAACTTTTTAAAGAATATTGCTCAAAAAGACATGCAGAAAGTAAAATGGGTGACATGAGTTTAAGAGAGTTTAATTCTTTTTTTTATGATCATAAAAATAAAACGGAAATCTTTGATTTAATTGATAGTTCAAAAAAATTATACGGATCGATTTTACTTGATGTTTTAAATAATGGATATTCTGCTGTATATAGTTTTTTTAATGCTAATCTCTATAAAAGAGGACTGGGTAAAAATTTAATAATTCAAACTATTTTAAAGCTAAAAAACAAAAATATTTCTCACTTGTATTTGGGTTATTGGGTAAAAGATTCAGACAAAATGAATTATAAAATATTATTTAACAATATTGAACTCTTTAAAAATGGAGAATGGGTTAAAAAGTATTAATTTTTTTTTAATTTTTTTATCAACTCATTTCTGAAAATAAAATTAGATTTTTTTTTTTCAAAATTTTTATTTAAAAAATAACCTGTTATTTTTAAGCCTTCCATACAATCTTTTACTTCAGTTTTATCATCCAAAACCTTAAAACATTTAGGAATTTTAAATAATTTTTTTTCATATTTTTTTCCAATGTCATATGATACTGAATTACCTGATTTCGGAGAAATGAAATAAATATTTTCTGATGCACCGGATACTGCACATATATCAAGGTTTAATCCATAACCAAGATTCTTCAAAAATAAAATTTCCCACCAAACGTATCTTATTAAAATATTATTTAATTCATGCTTTTTTGTATTCAAAAGTAATTCTACATCTTTAAATATTTCAATATTTTTTTGCCAAAATGGAAGACATTTTAAACAAAGTTCAGCAACCGAGGCTTTAATTAATTCAAATAAAAAAAAACTTTCATTTTTCTTTGAAACTTCTAATAAATTCATTTTAATAAAACCTAAACTATCAATACTTTTAGATTTCCATTCAAAATTTATTTTTTCTAAAGCAGAAAAAATATTAGGTGCTTTTTTTGTGAATCTTGTAAAACCTTTGATTAATCCGTTTTCTTTAGAAAGAATAAAAGAAATTGTAGAATTTTCTCCATATTTTTTTGATCCTAAATAAAATCCTTTATCTACTACATTCATATTGTTAATTTTTTAAATACTTTAAGATCTAAAAATACTTTTTTTTTAAAAATCTTTTCCATTTCATTTCTTGATCTTGTTCCTATATCCTTAATTTTACTTCCACGTTTACCAATTATTATTGCTTTTTGTGATTCTTTTTCGACCAAAATCTTTTGTTCAACCTTAATAATTGATTTCAAATTACTAACTGAAGATTCAACTTTTATTACATATGGTATCTCCTTATTTAATAAATTAAAAATCTTTTCTCTAGTAATTTCTGAAATTAAAAAATTAATATCTTTATCAATTGTATTTTTATAACTTATCATCCATTTTCCTTCTGGAGAATCTTTAGAAATTTTATCTAATAATTTACTGATACCAATTTTTTTTTTTACAGACAGTGGAAAAGTATCAGAAAAACACAACTCAGAATTAATCTGATTAATTTGCATCAATAAAAATTCATTACTTATTAGATCAATTTTATTTAAAATTAAATAATTTTTTTTAAAATTTGATAGAATATCTTTTATTTTTTTTTTTCTAGATATACTTAAAATTTTAGTTACATCATAGATAAACAAATTGATATCTATTTGTTCAATATTTTTAAATATTTCTCTTGAAAGCTTTTTGCTATTATATTTAGTTTTTTCTATTATTCCTGGGGTATCTATAAAAATCATTTGACAATTTCCATAATTTAAAATTGCTTGAATACTCTGATTAGTAGTTTGAATCTTATTTGAAACAATAGATATTTTTCTCTTGAATAGTAAATTTATAAGTGATGATTTTCCTGCATTAGGAAAACCCGTAATTAAAATTCTACTTGATTGTTTTTTTGTCACTTATTTTTTTTAAAAGTTTTTCCGCTGCGTTTATCTCAGCACTTTGTTTACTATTCCCATCAGCTAAGGAGTAAGTAAAATTGTCAATTATAGCTTTTATTTTAAACCTAGGTTGATGATCTGGACCGATTTTCTCAATAAGTCTATATTCTGGAAGCTTTTTTTTATGCTTCAAGCACCACTCTTGCAAACGAGATTTTGGATCAAATGTTGATAAATTAATATTATCAAAATAATTTTTCCATAAATTTAGAATAACTGTTGATGTTTTTTCTAAATTTGAATCTAAATATATTGCTCCTATCAATGCTTCAAGAGCGTTTGCTTTAATACTTTCTAATGAGTCAACTTTTTTTGAATATTTTACATATTTATCTAATTGAATTTCATTAGCAATTTTTTTTAGTGTTGACTTGCATACCAAAAAAGAGAGTTTTTTAGCTAGATCGCCTTCAGTAGATTTAATATTTTGCATATATAGTTTTGAAGCAATAATNAAACCTAGGACTCTATCTCCTAAAAATTCTAAACGNTCATAATTCTGAACTTTGGCATTATTGTCGTAGCTTGAGTGAGTTAAGGCTTCATCAAGATTTGAAGGATCATTGAAAGTATATTTAATACTTTTCATTAATGACAAAACTTTACTCATNAGATAAATTTTCTTTTGGAATAAGACTTACAAAGAATCTATCTTTTCTCAAAGCTGGATACCAGGTCCAAAATTTAAAGAAACTTCCAATTTCTGTATCGAACGATAAAAAAACAATTTCTGCTCTTCCAACAAGATTTTTTTTTGGAATAAACCCTATGTATCTACTATCTTGTGAATTATCTCTGTTATCACCTAACACAAAAAAATGATCAGCTGGAACAATTACTTCNGAAAAATTGTCAGTGTCTAGGTCCATAAAAGGCTTTACAAATTCATAAATACTGTAAGATCTTTTATTAGGTAAATTTTCCTCAATTTTTTTTACATCTATGAATTTATATTTTTCATCAATAATAAATTTTGTAATTATTTTTTTATTATTCACAAAAATTTCATTTGATANCATTTTAATTCTATCACCAGGAAGTCCTATCAATCTTTTAATATAATCTGTACGATTATCCTCTGGTGTTTTAAAAACAACGATGTCGCCTCTTTTAGGTTCTTCATAAAAAATTCTACCTGGAATTAAGGGTAGACTCAAAGGTAAAGAATGCTTGGAGAATCCGTAGGAATATTTTGAAACAAAAAGATAATCACCAACTTTTAGGTTAGGATACATTGAACCCGAAGGTATGCTGAAAGGTTCAAACATAAAACTTCTAATTGCAAGTGCAGCAAGGATAGCATAAGTAATTTGTATTAAATTTTTTTTAATTTTCTCTTTTGTCATTTTTATGTTTTTTTAATTCATTTATAATTTTATTAAAGCTAATGACAAGGATGATTTATAATTTCCATAAACTTTTTAATAGTCTTTTCTAAACCTATATAAATGGAATTACTAATTATAAAGTGACCTACATTCAATTCAACAATTTGCTGAATTTTAGATATATTTTTTACATTCTCGAAATTTAAACCATGGCCAGCATGGCATTTAAGTCCTAACTTGGAACAAAAAAAAGCTGCTTGTTCAATTTTTTTCAATTCATCATTAAATTTATTTTCTTTGAATAAATTGGCGTATTTTCCAGTATGTAGTTCAACTGAATAAACACCTAAATCTTTTGCTGCTTGAATTTGATCTAAATCTGGATCTACAAAAAGAGAAACCTTGACCCCGCTATTTATTAGATCTGGGAGATATTCACTTAAATAAATCATTTGATTTTTTACGTCAAGCCCACCCTCAGTTGTAAGCTCTTCTCTCCTTTCAGGAACTATACAACAGGCAAATGGAGATGTTTTAAGACAGATTTTTTTCATTTCGTTTGTTGCAGCCATTTCAAGGTTGAGAGGAAGTAAATTTAATTTTTTTAAAACCTCAACATCATTATCTCTGATATGTCTTCTATCCTCTCTTAAATGAACGGTAATACTGTCAACTTTTATCTTATGCAAAATTTCTGCAACAGTAGTTATATCTGGGAAGTTTTCATTCCTTGCATTTCTTAAAGTAGCTATATGATCAATATTAACTCCCAATTTTATTTTTTTTTTCATTTAATCTTTTCACCAAAATAATCTTAGTTAAATAATAAGTAATTAACCAAACTAATATTGCAACAGGAATACTTCCAATCAATGTTGGAAAAAAAAGTTTCTCAAAGTTTTGAAATAGGAAACTTAAATTAAATTCATATTTTTCCATTTTATCAAAATAAAATAAAACCCCAATTTTATAGTCTAAATAAAAGAAAAAAGGGAATGTCCATGGGTTTCCAAGTACAGTTCCAACAGTTGCAGCTATTAAATTACCTCTCATAACCCAAGTTCCAATATAACAAACAATTAAGTGTAAACCCAAAGCTGGGGTGACCGAAATAGCAGCACCCCATGCCAGTCCTATTGCTACTGATTCAGGGAAATCTTTAATTCTAATAACTTTGTAACTTTGGAGTTTAAAAAATCTAAGAATTTTTTTCATAAAAATTTTTAAAGCCTTGAAACATTTTCAACAAATTCTGAGGTTCTTAATGAAACTAAGACCTTGTTAAAGTGATCTAAATCTTTTACATCAATCTCTAAATCAATTTTAAAAAAATCATTATTTCTGTCAGTAATTTTTAAGTTTCTAATATTACTCATGGATCTTCCTATTATTGAGGATAATGATCCTAGAGAACCAATTTTATTAGTTATAATAACATTAATCTTTGCAACAAAATCTTTTTTTTTATGTCTAAAATTTTCCCATCTTACATCTATAACCTTTGATTTATTAATCTTTATCTTCCTCACCTCTTCGCATGTATCAACGTGAATCATTAAACCTTTNCCTTCAGAAATATATGCGATAACAGAGTCGCCTGGTATTGGATTACAACAATTTGCATAATGAATACTCATTCCTGGGGTCAGNCCTTGAAGAAGAATAGATTTTTTCTCTTGTCTTTTTTGTTTTACCTCATTCAAAAGTATTATTTTATCATTAGACTTTGTCAAACTTTTCTCAGGATATAATGATAAAATAATTTTAGATGACACCAGATCACCATTTCCAATTTTTAAAAAAAGATCATCACTATCTTTTAAATTAAAATTAACTAAAATAGTTTTTATTGTTTCGTCAGAAAATCTAATTTTTTGATTTTTAAACTGATTGACAATAATTTCTTTTCCCAACTTTTTTAATTCTTCATCTTCTTTTAAATGCAAATATCTTTTAATGCATGCCCTAGCCTTTCCAGTTATGGATAACTCAAGCCATTTTGGACTTATTACATTCTCATTCCCTGTTAAAATCTCTACTTGATCACCATTTTTTAATTTTGTGTACAGAGGCTTTATAGAATTATTTACTTTTACACCAATACAGTTAGAACCAATATCAGTGTGAACTGAAAACGCAAAATCTAATGGCATTGCACCTCTAGGCAAAGAAATTAAATCACCATTAGGTGTAAAAACAAAAACCTGATCTGTGTACATTTGTAGTTTAGTATGTTCTAGGAATTCTTCAGGTTCTTTTGATTGGTCAAGTATTTCTAAAATTTGTTGAATACCCTTGTATTGTTTACCATCATTTTTTTCAACTTTTTCTTTGTAAATCCAATGAGCGGCAACTCCCAGATCAGCTTGATCATTCATTTTTAAGGTCCTAATTTGTATTTCAATTCTTCTGTTAATCGGACCAATTAATGTGGTATGTAGAGATTGATAACCATTTGGCTTTGGAGTGGATATATAATCCTTAAATCTACCTGGAACATAGGAATACTTTTGATGCAGAAGACCTAAAACTTCATAGCAATCATCAATTTCATTTAACAAAATTGTAAAACCCATAATATCGGATAACTGAGAAAAATTTACAGATTTAACCTTCATTTTCTTCCAAATTGAATAAGGCTTTTTTTCACGGCCGAATATTTTTGCATTAATTTTTTTTTTATCCAATAATTCTTCTATTTTTTTAATTGTCTGTTGAAGTACATTTTCATCTTGCTGTCTTAAGAGCTGTAATCTTTGAAGTATAGAGTCTCTTATTTCTGGTTCAATTACAGCAAAACTTAGATCGTCCAACTCACTTCTAACCTCCTGCATACCTAATCTTTCAGCAAGCGGTGCATAAATTTCTAGTGTCTCGTAAGAAATCTTTTGTTTTTTTTTCTTGTTTTTTATATGAGAAATTGTTCTCATATTATGCAGTCTATCAGCAAGTTTTACCAAAAGAACCCTTATATCTTTGGANGTTGCTAATAGAAGTTTTCTAAAATTCTCTGCCTGATTAAATTTCGCTGACCTTCCTTCAAACTTTGAAAGTTTTGTCACACCGTCAACTAAATGCGAGATTTCATTACCAAAGTTAATTTTAATATCCTTAAGATCTTTGCTAGTATCCTCTACTACATCATGAAGTAGAGCAGTTATGATTGTTTTAGAGTCAAATTTATAGTCAGCCAAAATACCTGCAACTTCAAGGGGATGAGAAAAATAAGGTGCGCCAGAGGCCCTTTTTTGTGAACCATGAGCTTTCATAGAATATACGTAAGCTTTATTTAGGAGTTCTTCCTCAACAAATGGATCGTAAGATTTTACCTTCTCAATTAATTCAACTTGTCTAAGCACAATTAATATTATGACAAAGTAAAAAATTTTTAAATATTTATTTTTAGGTAATTAGTTTACTCAGCTTTTGATTCTTCTATATCTTCTTCAACCAACTTACTCAAATCTTCGTCTGAAACAGCTTCGATATTTGTGTCATCTTTTCTTTTATCAATTAACTTCTGGATTTCATTTTGTGTTAAATATATTTTTTTTCTTTTCTTTTCAGCTGCATTTTCTTTCTCAAAGTTATCAAATGAAAGATTAGAAGCATCTTCATTCAAAGGTNTAGCTTGATCATCATTAATATCAGTGTCCTCGACTGGTTGATATTTTTGAGATGAGATTACCACTCCATCCCAAATTTTCATTAAATCCAATTTTTTTTCAGCTATTTCTCTTAGCGCAATAACGGTGTTTTTATCATTATCATTTTCGACATTAGCTTCATTTCCAGAGGATAGGTCTCTTGCTCTTCTACAAGCATAAATAACCAATTGAAACCTGTTTGGAATTGAAGTAACGCAATCTTCTGTTGTAACTCTAGCCATATTTGATGGATTAATTTATATTCAAAATTTTTTGATTTGCAAGTTTTTTTAATAAATTGAATGCTTTTTCTTTTAGAACAGGATGCTCCCATTTAGGGTTGATATCACATATTGGCTTTAATACAAACATTCTTTTGTGCATTCTTGGATGAGGTAAAATTAGAGATCTTTTTCTACTTATTAAATTATTGTAACATATTAAATCTAAATCAATAATCCTAGGTTCATTTTTTTTTCTTCTTATTCTTTTGAAATGATTTTCAATAAAAAAAAGTTTTTTTAAAATATCAAATGGATGAAGGGTCGTTTTAATTTCCACAACACCATTTACATACCACGGTTGATTGGACTTTGGGATGGGTTCAGATTTATAAAATCTTGAAACTTTTTTTACAAAAAAAAATTCTTTTAGAAAAATTACACCACTTAAACAATTTTTAATGGGTGAACCATAAATATCAGAATTAAGATTAGAACCTATTGCTATTATTATCATTTTTTCAGCAACCTTTCTTTTTCTCTTTTCCAATCTTGGTCTTTTTTATACTCCCTCTTATCTGCCTTTTTTCTTCCTTTTGATATTGCCAGATCTATTTTTACAAATCCTTTTTTATTAAAGTGTAAATTAAGGGGTATCATTGTGAAATTATTATTTTTTAAACTTTGAGATATTTTTGCTATTTCTTTTTTTTTTAAAAGAAGTTTTTTGGGTCTAAGATTATCTAAATTATCGATTTTTTTATTTAAGTGTTTTAAATCTATAAACATGTTCATCATCCATATTTCACCTTTTTTTATTATTGCATAAGCATTATCTAGAACGACCTTACCGAATCTTATTGATTTAACTTCGTTTCCATTCAAAATTACACCGGTCTCAATTTGACTATGTATTTCATAATCATATTTTGCTCTTCTATTTAAAATTTTCTTTTGGTTTTGTTTTTCCTTAGACACTAATTCACTTTACAAGATTTAAGTCTTTTAAGGTATTATCTATTTTTTTTTCAGTTTCTTTTTCCACAGGTACCATTGGTTTTCTCAGTATATTTTGACATTTACCCATCTTACTTAAAGCATATTTAACTGGACTTGGGCTAGTTTCTAAAAACAAAACATTATTTAATGGATACATTTTAAAATTTAATGACATAGCTTCATCAATTTTTTTTGATTTCCATAGATTATATATGTTTGCGCTTAATCTGGGAACTACATTAGCTGTTACTGATATACAACCATTTCCACCACTTATCAAAAAAGACAAAAATGTTGCATCCTCTCCGGATAATTGTTGAAAATTATCTTTACAGTTTGTTTTTACTTCTAGTGGAGTAGTTAAGTCAGCTGTTGCATCTTTAACTCCAACTATATTATCTATTTGTGATAACTTTTTTATTGTTTCTATTTCAATTTTAACAACCGATCTACCTGGGATATTGTATAAATAATTTGGAACCTCAGGACAAGATTTGGCTATTACGTTAAAATGTTCGTATAAACCCTTTTGCGTGGGTTTATTATAGTAAGGAGTTACTAGTAATATTCCATTAGCACCAGATTTATATGCATGATGAACAAAATCTATAGATTCTTTTGTTGAATTAGAACCACAACCAGCCATAACAGGAACTCTACCTTTACTTTTTTTAATAATAAATTCGGTAACTTCCTTGTGCTCATCATGGTTGAGTGTTGGTGACTCTCCGGTGGTTCCACAAGAAACCAGTCCATGAGAACCCTCAGAGATTAAGAATTCAATGTGTCTATCCAGACTTTCAAAATCAATCTCATTATTCTTACCAAAAGGAGTTATAACGGCAGGGATTGATCCTTCAAACATTGTAAACCTATATTTTTCCCTTACTTATTTATTATCTTGTTGCCTTATGAACATTTAGAAATATTATTATGATTTTATGATAACAAATTTATCCATAATCAAGTTTTTTTTTTTTATTGTTTTAATTAACTTTTCAAAAGTTGAAGCACTTACACCTCCAGAGGCAGTTGCTCGTCCAGAAATCAAACTTCAAAAATACCAAGATGTTTTTGATCAAATAAAAAAACAAAATTGGGTGATGGCTATTACACTTGCAGACGATCATAAAAACAAATCTCTATCTTCTTATGTGAGATGGCTTGATATTACTAGGCCGGGGAGTAATCATAACTTCTCTTATTTAAGTGACTTTTTTTTTAAACACAAACACTGGCCCAAAAAAAAAAAAATTTTAGAAAAAGTTGAATCGTCAATTACAAAAAGTACTAATGTTCAAAAAGTTCTTAGTTGGTTTAAAAATAATCCGCCTGTTACAGCAAAAGGTGCTATAGATTTTTTTGAATTTAGTTTAAAAAATGGCAACCATGAAGATAAAATTAAAAAAATTAAAGATATATGGATAAACCAAAATTTAACTTATAAGCAGCAAGTTTATTTTACAAAAAAATACAGTAGATACTGGAATCAAGATGATAACTGGAAAAGGTTCAATAGGTTAATTTATGAGGGAAAAAATGTCTCGGCGCGAAGAGTTTTAAATAGAATCACTGGGGACTTTAGAAAGCTTGGAGAAGCTAGATTAGCGCTGAGCAGGAGAAGCCCTAATGTTTCATCTTTAATAAAAAATGTACCACAAAAATATCAAAATGATCCGGGGTTGATATATGAAAGAATGAGATGGAGAAGAAAAGCTAAATTAGATACAGCATCAGATTTATTAATTAATCCTCCTCCAAATATTGAAAACGTAAGAAACTGGTGGATTAACTCTAGAATAATAATTAGAAGACTAATTAATAAAAAAAAATTTTCAAAAGCATACAATATTCTTAAAAATCATAATTTACCATTGAACACGCAATCTGGAAGAGAAGCGGAGTGGTTGGCAGGCTGGGTATCAATTTTTCATTTAAAAAACTCAAGACAAAGTATAAAACATTTTGAAAAAGTTTTTAATAATTCAGATGATGAGAATGTTAAAGCCAAAGCTGCATTTTGGTTATCAAGAAGTTTTAACAAATCAAATGACAAAATTAATGAAAAGAAATGGCTTAAAAAATCAGCACAAAATAAATTTTCATTTTATGGACAAAACTCTTCAATTAAAATAGACAAATTCAAAATTATTGAAGAATCTAATATAAAAAGTGTTAAACCTATTGGTTATGACGACCTTTTTGATACTATTGACATAATCCTTAATTCGAAAACAAATAACGAAAAAACAATTGTTTTTTTTAGAAAATTATTTGAATTATCAGATAGTCTAGAAAATAAGTATTTTGTTTTAGAAAAAGCAAATTCACTAGAAGAAAAATACATTATTACCTCATTGTCCAGAAATTTAGAAAAACCGTCAATGAAATTTTCATATCCACTTATAAACAATTATATACCAGCTAAATATAAGAACTCCGCCTCTACCGTTGCACTAATACATGCTATTTCTCATCAGGAAAGTAACTTTAGAGTTAAAGCATTCAGTTCTGCTGGTGCAAGAGGGCTCATGCAATTAATGCCATTTACTGCAAAAAAAGTAGCAAGAGACCTTAAAATCAAATATTACAAAGCTGCGTTAACAACAAATCCTCAATACAATATAATTTTAGGCACAACATATATTAATGAAATGTTATTAAAATTCAAAAATGCTTTACCGCTTGCTTTAGCTGCATACAATGCTGGTCCAAGTAGGGTCAATATATGGTTGAAAAGGTATGGTGATCCAAGAAAAGGGAAAATTAGTTATATCAATTGGATAGAATCAATTCCAATATCTGAAACAAGGTATTATGTTAAAAAAGTACTCTCTAATTTAAGGATATATCAAAGTAAATATGGGCTGGATTTTTATTAAATTCGAAAGTTTAAAAACTAGGCAGAAAAATTTCTCATAAAATGAAAGTGACATATTGACATTATGTCATTTTGTCATTATATTATAATTGGATTGCCTTATAAAGGGGT
>PATB01000037.1 GCA_002712255.1 Alphaproteobacteria bacterium | reverse complement strand
TTTTAGAAAGGCGTTTAGACGCTGCTGTTTACAGAATGAAATTTGTAACAACCATATTTGCTGCTAGACAGTTCGTGAGCCATGGTCATGTAAAAGTAAATGGAAAAAAAGTTACTATACCTTCATTTAATCTTCAGGACGGTGATATTATTGAAGTTAAAGAAAAAAGTAGAGATATGCCTATTGTCCTAGAGGCAATAAGTTCCACAGAAAGAGATACTCCCGAATATTTATCTGTTGATTATGACAAGATGAAGGGAACTTTCGTCAAGGGACCTAAACCAGACGAGGTTCCATATCCAGTAATTATGGAACCAAATCTAGTTATTGAGTATTATTCAAGATAGACTAACTAGCCACCTTTGAATTTTGATTTAAATACTTNANTATNNTTTGAGGNGANGACATTTCATANGGGTCNTCATTNNAAGTTNTCNTCAAANCCTGGTTCNANNAANGANTCNANAATNNTNNAATNATCAATTANNNCTGCNTATCNCCANGATCTGNNNCCAAAACCAAGNTTNTTTTTNTCNACAAGCATNCCCATTTTTCTTGTAAATTCACCATTTCCATCAGGTATAACTTTTACTTTGTCAATATTATGATGCTTTNCCCATGCATTCATAACAAATGAATCATTGACAGAAATACAATAAATTTCATCAATTCCATGGTTTTTAAAATCGTCATATAATTTATCAAAATCTGGAAGNTGATAAGTAGAACATGTAGGAGTGAATGCTCCGGGAAGAGAAAATAAAATGACTTTTTTATTTTTAAAATAATCATCAGTTGATTTTTCTTCCCATTTAAATGGGTTATCACCCTTAATAGAATCATCTCTTACTCTTACTTTAAAATTTACATTAGGTATTTTTTTTATCATTATTTTCTCCTGTTTTAAAATTATTCTAATTGATATTTAGAATTGTTCTAAACTAAAAAAAAACGTTTGTCTAGTTGTTATTTATAATTCTATAATAAAAAAATGAAAATATCGGCATTGATAATAGCAAGAAATGAGGAAAATATAATTGAAAATACTCTTAAATCCATCAGTTTTGTTGATGAAATAGTTGTAATCCTTGATAGGTCAGTTGATAAAACAAAGTTCGTATGTAAAAAGTATACAAAAAAGATTTTTAGTGGTGTTTGGACATGTGAAGGAAAGAGAAGAAATTATGGAATAAAAAAGTGTACCTCGGAATGGATTCTTGAAATTGATGCTGATGAAATTGTTTCTAAAAATCTAAAAAAGGAAATTTTAAAAAAGAAGAATCTTACAGAATTTGATTTTTTCTATATCAAGTTACTAAATTTTGTTGGCACTAAGCCAATTAAGTTTGGATGGATGGCNTGTATGGCACCAGACGGAAAATTTTGTTTTTTTAAAAAAAAAGCAAAAAAATGGAGTAGGGGTTTAGTTCATCCAAGTTATAATATCAAAGGAAAAAAAGGACCTGAATTTGATAATTATATTATTCATCATATGTCCAAAAATATATCTGATCTTGTGGAAAGATTTAATAGAAATACATCCTTGCACTCTAAAGAATTAAAAAAACAGGGAAACAAAAAAAAATCTATTTCATTAAGGAAGATAATTTCTCGTTTTATAAAAAGTTTTGTTTTTAGAAAAGGTTATAAAGGAGGGGGAGTTGGTTTTTTGATTGCTATACTGAATGCCATCTATCCTTTAATATCATCAATAAAGTCATACGAGAGATAGCTATTGTTGTTGGTTAGTAATTTTATAAGGTAAGTTATTTTTTTTCAAAATTTCAATAATTTCTCCATTTTCTGCCATTTCTCTTAAAATATCGCAACCNCCAACAAATTCCTTTTTTATATAAATTTGAGGTATAGTAGGCCAGTCTGAAAACTCTTTTATACCCTCTCTTAGTTCATTATCCTCTAATACATTAAAACTTGAAAATTTAATGCCAAAGTAATTTAATATACCAACCACATTTGCTGAAAATCCACATTGAGGAAAATCAGGAGTACCTTTCATAAAAAGAACAACATCGTCACTATTAATTAATTTTGAAATTTTTTGTTTTAAATCTGTCATATTTATCCTTTGTTATAATTCTTTTGTTGTAAGCATTAGTGCGTGAAGGGTTGTGCCCATGTGATTACCAAGAGCTTCATAAACAATTTTATGTTGTTGAACTTTTGATAATCCTTTAAACTCTCCTGATTCAATTGTTGCATGATAATGGTTGTTATCTCCTCTCAGATCTTCAATTTGAATTCTTGCATCTGGAAGTTTTTTTTTTATCATCTCAATAATATCATTAGAACTTAATTTCATCTAAGGTAATCCTTAAACCATTTTGAATTTAACTTTGAAAGTTTCGTAACCGAAATACTAAATAAATCATTAAAACTTAAAATATCTTCAGTTACAACTCCAATTCTCTCAAACTCTATATTATTTTTTTTTGCCAAATTTTCAAATTCTTTTTTATCATTTACAGCTAAGATATATCTAGATTGATCCTCACTAAAGAGAAACTTTTCAGGACTTAACTTTGTTTTTTTAAAGTTAACTTTAATTCCTTTTTTATTTGCCAAACATAATTCAGAAATAGCTAGAGCAATTCCTCCTTCCGAAATGTCGTGNCAACCTTCAAGAATTTTTGTTTTTTGTGCAAGAAATCTTACAAAATTACCATTTTTTTTTTCTTCATTAAAATTAATTACTGGAGGTTTACCTCCTCTAATTCTTAATTGTTCATAAAATAAAGATGATTCGAGATGTCCAGTAGTTTTTCCAATTAAGTAGATTAGTGAGTTATCAGTTATTTTAAAACCTTTGATATGCCTCACATTTTTTATAAGTCCCACTCCTCCAATTACTGGTGTTGGGTAAATAGACTCACCATTTGTTTCATTGTATAAAGAAACATTTCCAGAAACTACAGGATAATTAAGCTCATTACATGCTTTTTTAATACCTTTTATAGCCTCTTTAATTTCATACATAATTTCTTTTTTCTCAGGATTTCCAAAATTTAAATTATCTGTTATTGCAATTGGATCAGCCCCGGTGGCAATAAGATTTCTCCAAGATTCAGCTACCGCTATTTCTGCTCCAAGCTTTGGGTCAGATTTACAATAAATTGGATTACAATCACTTGTTAAGCTAATTGCCTTTTTAGTTTTGTGGATTCTTATCACAGCAGCATCTGCCATTTCAGAAGAAAAAATAGTATCTCCCATTACAGATGAATCATATTGATTAAAAATCCAGCTTTTTGAGGAATGGTTGGGTCCTGATAAAATTTTAGTTAAAATATTTTTTAAATTAGATTTTGAAGTTTTTATTTTTTTATTTTTTTTTATTTTTTTATTTGGCCTCTCNGANGGTCGATTGTACTCTGGTGAAGAATCAGCTAGAGGTTTGATAGGTAAAGACCCAACCAAATTTTTATTGAAAAATAATTCCATTTTCCCAGTATTTGTTAATTTGCCTATTTCAATGGCGTCTAAACNCCATTTTTTAAAAATTTCATATGTTATTTTTTTTTTTTCTGGTTTGATTATCATTAACATTCTTTCTTGTGTTTCTGATAACATCATCTCATATGGTGTCATTCCTTTTTCCCTGCATGGAACCTTGTCTAAATTAAGTTGAACACCACAACCCCCTTTTGAGGCCATTTCAAAAGAAGAAGAAGTTAACCCTGCAGCTCCCATATCTTGAATTGCTACAATCACGTCTTTATTCATTAACTCTAAGCATGATTCTAAAAGTAATTTTTCTATAAATGGGTCACCAACTTGTACTTGTGGTCTTTGATTTTCTGATACATCACTAAATTCTGCTGAAGCCATTGTTGCACCATGAATTCCATCACGTCCAGTTTTTGAACCTACATAAATAATTGAGTTGCCAATTCCTCTAGCAGTTGAGTAAAAAATCTTATTTTTTTTNACTAACCCAACGCTCATTGCATTCACCAGAATATTATTATNATAACTCTTGTGAAAAAAACATTCTCCACCAACAGTTGGTATTCCTACACAATTTCCATAATCACCAATTCCTTTNACTACACCTCGCAGTAAATTTTTTGTTTTTTTATTTTTTGGGTCACCAAATCTTAAAGAATTTAAATTTGCTATCGGTCTTGCACCCATCGTGAAAACATCNCTCATTATTCCTCCAACACNAGTTGCTGCTCCTTGATATGGTTCAATAAATGATGGATGATTATGACTTTCCATTTTAAAAACTATTGCATCATTATTGCCAATATCAATTATACCTGCATTTTCTCCAGGACCACATATGACNCTGTTACTAGATGTAGGTAGTGTTTTTAGCCATTTTTTTGTGGATTTATAAGAGCANTGTTCACTCCACATTACAGAAAAAATCCCAATTTCAAGCAGATTTGGTTCTCTACCCATAATTTCAAGAATCATATTATATTCTTTTTGATTAATATTATGATCCTCTAAAATTTTTTTAGTAATTTTTTTTGTCAAATTAAATCCTTTAAGTTTTTAAAAAATTTTATTCCATCAGTACCATTATAAAAAGTTTCAATTGCTCTCTCAGGATGAGGCATCAGTCCTATCACATTTTTTTTTTTATTAGTGATTCCAGCAATGTTACCTACTGAACCGTTGGGATTAAATTCTTCAGAGATATCTCCAAAAATCGATGAGTATTTAAAAATGATTTGGTCATTATCTTCAATTTTTTTTAATCCATCAGGTTTTATAAAGTAATTTCCCTGTGAATGAGCAATTGGCATACTTATTACTTCAGAGACTTTAAAACTTTTTGTAAAAATTGTTTTATTATTTATTACTTTTAAGTTAACTTTTTCACATTTAAAAAGCTGATTATAATTTTTAATTAAAGCTCCATCTAGAAGCCCACATTCAGTTAAAATTTGAAATCCATTACAAATTCCGATTACTGGAATTCCTTTTTTACTAAATCTTATTACNTCATTTATTGCTGGTGATTTTGTTGCTATTGTTCCNGCCCTTAAGTAGTCACCAAATGAAAATCCTCCAGGAATTAATATCATATCTGTTTTTTTAATGTGTGAACAATTATGCCATACATATTCTGGCTTTATTCCTAGACATTTTTCTACAGCAACAAATAAATCTCTGTCACAGTTTGATCCAGGAAATATGATTATTGAAATTTTTTTTTCTTTAACCACTAGAAAACTATTTTTTAACAATTTTAAAATTTTCAATAACAGGGTTTGTTAAAAGATCTCTACTTATACTTTCTATTTCTTTTAAATGATCTTTGTTGTTTTCTATTTCGATATCAAAAAACTTACCTTTAACTAAGTTTTTAACTGATTTTAGTCCCATATTCATGATTGTTTGTTTGATTGCTTCAGCTTCTGGATCAAGAATTCCATCTTTAAAATTAACATATACCCTAAATTTCATTTTTTAAAACCTTCTTAAATTCTTTTTCTGATAATACTCCTAGTCTGTATGCAACTTCTTGGTAAGCTCTATCAACATTTCCTAAATCTTGTCTAAATCTATCTTTGTCTAGCTTTTCATTAGTTTGCAGGTCCCACAGTCTACAATTATCAGGACTAATTTCATCTGCAACCATAATTGTNATATCTTGATTATCCCAAAACCTTCCATACTCAAGTTTAAAATCTACAAGTCTAATTTTTTGTGAATAAAAATAGCCAGTCAAAAAGTCGTTTACTCTTTGAGAAATTGAAATTATTGATTCTAACTCTTCATGCGAGGCCCATTCAAAAACAATTATATGTTCCTCTGAAATTATTGGGTCACCTAACTTATCATTTTTCAAATAGAATTCTATAATTGGTCTTGATAAAACTTTTCCCTCCTCAATTCCTAGCCTTTTTACTAAGGAACCTGTAGCTATATTTCTAACAACTACTTCAATTGGAATAATTTCTAATTTATGAACAAGCTGTTCTCTCATATTTAATCTTTTAATAAAATGATTGGGTATATTTATGTCTTTTAATCTTGTCATTATCAATGCTGAAATGTAATTGTTTAAGACACCTTTACCTGGGATTGTTGCTTTCTTTTTATTATTAAAAGCAGTTGCATCATCCTTAAAATATTGAATGATAGTATTTGGCTCTTTACCCTTATACAATATCTTTGCTTTTCCCTCGTAAATCTTTTTCTTCATTTTTTTAAAACTTTTTTAAAGATACCCTCAATATTTCTGATATNAAAATGAACATCAAAAATTTCATTAATTTCTTTTAAACTAATTTTTTTCATAATTTTTTCGTCATCAGTGAGAAGTTGAATAAATTCTTTTCCTTCTTTCCAAGAAATCATTGCAGAATTCTGAACAATTCTGTATGCGTCTTCTCTTGTCAAACCTTTCTCAATTAATTTCAATAGAATTCTTTGAGAATTAAATAATCCTTGAGTTTTTTTNAGATTTTCAAGCATTTTATCTTTATTAACTACTAAATTTTTAATTACATCTGTCATTCTATGAATTGCAAAATCAGTTAAAATTAAAGTTTCTGGACATATAATTCTTTCAACTGAAGAGTGAGATATATCTCTTTCATGCCATAATGAAATGTTCTCTAATGCNGGTTGCACATTGCCTCTTATTATTCTTGCTATACCAGTAAGGTTTTCTGTAAGTATAGGGTTTTTTTTATGCGGCATAGCTGATGACCCTTTCTGTTTTGTTGAAAAATATTCTTCAACCTCCCTAACTTCACTTCTTTGCAAATGCCTTACCTCAATTGATAAATTTTCAATTGAAGATGCAAGGATCGCTAAAATAGAAAATAAATGTGCATGTCGATCTCTAGGTATGATTTGAGTTGAAACTTTCTCGGATTGAAGCTGCATTTTTTTTGCAACATATTCCTGTACTTTGGGATTAATATTTGCAAAAGTACCAACGGCACCTGAAATTGCGCATACTGAAATACTTTTTTCAGCTTCCAATAATCTTTCGTATGATCTTTTNAATTCACAATATTTACCTAGCATCTTTAAACCGAATGTTGTCGGTTCAGCAAAAATACCGTGACTTCTTCCTATGCANAGAGTTTTTTTATGCATTATAGCAATTTTTCTCAACTCATTAATTAATTTTTTTAATTCTGGAATAATAATTTTAAGTGATTGCTTGAGCTGAACAGATAAACATGTATCTAAAATATCTGAAGAAGTAACCCCTTGATGAATAAATCTCGCATCCTCTCCTATGTTTTCTGCAAGATTTGTCAAAAAAGCAATTACATCGTGTTTTACTTCCTTTTCAATTTTATCAATTCTTTTTTCTTTAAACTTTGCTTTTTTCTTAATGTTTTTCAAAGAAGAATCTGGAATTTTCCCATATTTGTTTAATGCTTCACATATTAATATTTCAATATCAAGCCATATTTGATATTTATTTTTTGGTTCCCAAATTTTTGAAATTTCTTTTCTTGAGTATCTTGGAATCATTTTTTTATATATATGGTGGAAATGTATATTTTTTTTTTGAAAGAGTAAAGATTTCAAAACCTTTGTTTGTTACTCCAATTGAATGTTCAAATTGAGCTGATAATGATTTATCGCATGTTACTGCCGTCCAATTATCTGGTAATATTTTAACTTTATAATCACCAATATTTATCATTGGCTCTATTGTAAAAAACATACCTTCTTCTAAAACAACACCTACACCTGGCTTACCAAAATGTAAAATACTTGGTTGGTCATGAAAGACCTTACCCAAGCCATGTCCACAAAAGTCTCTAACAACTGAATAATTTTTTTTTTCTGCAAAACTTTGAATTGCGTGACCAATATCTCCTGTTGTATTCCCAGGTTTTACCATTTCAATTCCTCTCATCATTGCCTCGTAAGTAGTTTCAACCAGTTTTTTTGCTTTAAGCTTTACATCTCCAACGTAAAACATCCTNCTAGTATCTCCATGCCATCCGTTTAATTTGGGTGTTACATCAATGTTTATTATGTCACCCTCAGATAAAACTTTTTCCCCGGGTATACCATGGCAAACCACATGATTTACTGATGTACAAATAGATTTAGGAAAACCTTTATATTCTAAAGGTGCTGGAATTGCACCTCTTTCAACCTGAAAATTATGACATATTTCATTTAACTCTCCTGTTGAAATTCCTGGTTTTACAAAATCTGTAATGAAATCCAAACATTCGGCNGCAAGCTGGCCTGCTAACCTCATATTTTNAAAATCATTATCGTTGTGTATTTTGATATTATTAGTCATAAAAAAAAGATTAATGTATAGTAAAAAAAATTAAATAAATAGTAAAAGAGAAAATGAAATTTAAAAGAAAAACATCAGGTATAATAATCATTGGAAATGAAGTTTTAACTGGTAAAACCTTAGATACAAACTCAAACTTTTTATGTAAAAATTTATATGAGATTGGAGTAGATTGTAAGGAAATATCAGTAATTNAAGATGTTGAAAAAATTATAATAGAAAAGGTGAATTTATTTAGAAAAAAATTTGATTTTGTTTTTACAACTGGAGGTATTGGACCAACGCATGATGACATAACTTCAAAATCTATTGCAAAAGCCTTTAAAGATAAATTAGTTTTAAACAAATTAGCTAAATCAAGGCTTGAAAAACATTATTCCGATGAACTCCTAACAAAAGCAAGACTTAAAATGGCATATCTTCCATCAAAAGCCGCTCTTATAGATAATCCTGTTAGTATTGCTCCTGGTTTTTCAATAAAGAATGTTCATGTCTTTCCAGGNGTTCCAAAAATTTTTGAAATCATGCTTAAGGAATTTATTAAAGGAATAGGTGAACAGAAGAAATTTTTTAAAAAAAATATTACCACAGAAATTCCTGAAGGAATTTTTGCTGAATATGTTGGTAAAGTTCAGAAAAATTATCCAGATGTTGATATTGGAAGTTACCCATATTTTAAGAAAAAATCATTCGGTGTTTCTTTAATAATTAAAAGTGATGATAAAACTTTAACTGAAACAGTTTGTGATTTGATTTACAGATACCTAGAAGAAAAAAACGGTAATCCAAGGTTATTTTAATTTTTCAGAAATTATTTTACTTGAGAATTTACCAAATTCTGTCTGAATTATATTTTTGAGATTCGATCTAATCCAATGGTTAATTTCANTATCAAAAATTTGTAAAATTTTTTTCTCAAGATTAATTTTAGTATTTTCTTGAAGATTATTTTTTAAAAATTTGACTGCTTTCCAATCGTAAAATTTTGATCTATTCAATTGTTCTAAATTTTGATCCTTATTTAATTGATTTGAAGTATCTGTACCTGTATTAGTGAGTATATTTCTTTTAATGGAATCATAATTTTCAATTTTATTTTCAATTTGTTCAAGTAACTTATTTTCCTGTTTTGCCTCATCAATCAAGGAGCCAATTGAATAAATCAAATCTTCAATTTTTTTTTCATCATCCATAAATAAATACTTAAATTTTATGCTAATATAAACTGAACTAAATTTTTCACTATGTCAAATATAACTTATCAAATTATACCTTTTGCTTTTTTGTTTATTATTTTGCTTTTTTTTCTAAGTCTTAAAAAAGAGAATAATTTAAAAAATAAGAAAAGCGGAATTGAAACAGTAATTAATAAATATGATTTTTACAAATTTTTAGAATCGGCAGAAAAAAAATTATTAGCATTAAGGGAGTTGTATAAACAAGATCTTATCGAAGCAAAAGTTTATGTAAATAAGACAGAACTTATAGCTAAATCAATTGTAAAGGTTACAGGTAAAGATATTTCAGAGTTGATAACAGAGAAAAAAAATAATATTTATACCCAACTTAAAAATGATATTAAACATAAAGCTGAATCAATTAAATTAGATTCAGATAAAAAAAATTTGGACAAACTTATTGATGATGTTGATAAAAAGATTCAAACGGGGATAAATTATGAGCGATGAAAATAAAGAAATACTTGATCAGGTAACAGATTTGATTTCAGATAAAAAAAAAGTAACTAACGAAAAAAATAGTAATGAAAAATTAAAGAAATTGGAGTCTATTGTAAGCGATAAAAATATGGAATCTTTAGAAAAAAACTCCGTAGATTTAGTTATCAAAAGTGAGCTAAAAAAATGGATAGAAAAAAATGCTGAAAAAATAGCTAGAGAAGTTATTAAAGATCAAGCAAAAAAAATTTTCAAATAAGTTAAACTTTCAATTATTGTTTTATCAAAATGAAAAAAATTACATTTGTTCTTACTAGCTGTGGAAGAGTTGAACTTTTAAACAAAACGTTAGAAAGTTTTTTTAAATTCAATGATTATAGATTAGAAAAGATGTATTTAGTAGAGGATTCATTTAATCAGAGTGTTTATTCAGAAATAAAAAAAAAATGGGGGAATAAGCTAACACTTCTTTTTAATGAAAAAAAAAAAGGTCAAATTAGATCAATTGTTGAAACGTATAAATTGGTTAAAACACCCTTAATCTTCCATTGTGAAGATGATTGGATTTATACCAGAAGGAATTTTATTCAAGATAGTTTAAAAATTATGGATAGTGATGAGAAGATCATTCAAGTTTGGTTGGAAAGTAAAGAAAGTGCAAGTAGGCTCGATATTTTTGAATATGGTCCTCTTCAAAAATTAGGTAATATTGGATTCAGAAGAGTTTTTTGCAAAGAAGGTTGGGAGTGGGGATATTTTTCATTTAGACCAGGAATAAAAAGATTACATGATTATAATTTGATTGGTGGCTATAAAAAATTTAAAAATGAATTAGACATTGGTGTTGAATATAAAAAAAGAGGTTACTATACCGTTATTATTGAAAATCCAGCTGTTATTGATATTGGAGACGACCATCATGTTGGAGATACTACAAGAAAATGGCCTAAAAGAAGAAAGGTAGGAGCTCCTACTGGACTAAAAAGGTTATGGAAACACCTAAAGTCGCTTAAATTTTAGATTATGAAGATAATAAAACAAAAAATAAAAAAACTATTTCGTACTAATCATCAATTTATGAAAGTTGAATATTCTTCTACTTCAACTTTAAACAAACTATGTAAAAAGTATGGTTGTGATAAAGCAATTTTTTCAAATCATGAACTTTATTTTAGTTGGACACCTCATAATTATTCTGATTTTTATGAGCTTTTATTTACAGGTAAAAAAGATTCAATTAAAAGAGTATTTGAACTTGGAATTGGTACCAACAAGGTTTTTAACAAAAATTTAGTTAGAAAAGTTAAACCAGGTGCTTCTTTAAGAGTTTGGAATGAATATTTTAAAAATGCGACTATTTATGGAGGAGATATTGATAAATCTACTTTATTTGAAGAAAAAAAAATTAAAACTTTCTATGTTGATCAAACATGTAAAAGTTCAATAAAAAATATGTGGAAGAAAATTAAAGTTTCAAATTTTGACTTGATAATTGATGATGGATGTCATCAGTATAACGCTACATTAAATTTTTTTAATGAATCCATTAATAAATTATCCAAAAGTGGATTTTATATTATTGAAGACATTTACGAAGGAGATAAAGATAATTATATAAATTACTTTAAAAATAGAGCTTTTAATTTTTACTTTATTAATCTAAATAATCATTTTACTTACAAAGATAATAATTTGTTGCTCATAACCAATTGAAAAAAATTAGACAACAAATTTATCTTTTTTTTTAATTTTACTTTTTTTACCTTCTTACAATAGTTCTTAAAAATTTTTTTAAAAAAACATTTATTCTTAAATAAGTAAGTTGATTGTAAATTGAATCTATAATATTTGAGATAAAATAAAAAATCTTTATTTTAAGATTGTCAGTATGAGAATTAAATCTCATTTGCTGAAAATCACTAAACTCTTTAACATTATTGTAATTAACATTTTTATTTTTTTTTGCTTCAACAACAAGTTGACCAGTCCACGATTTATCAAAACCAGACTGATAAAAAGTTTTCGATTTTTCTAAATATTTTTTTTTTTACAATGAAGTTATCTTTCATGTCATATTTTTTATCATCGCAAACAAAGTGTTGGTGGGGTCTCATTTCTAAAATACTTGATTTTCCAGGAGAGCATTTTTTTATACCTGAGAATCCCCATTTTTTTAAAAGTTTACTCATTGAATCAAAATCATAGCAATATAGATGAGCATACCCACCAATAATTTCATCATACTCACAATTAAGTGCTATAGTTTGTCCGCCTGGTGATACAATTTGTCTTACGAAATTATGTCCAATTCCTAATCCTTCATCATAGTTTTTTCTTCTTCTAAAAAAAGATTTATTTTTTGAAACATATGCTTTTGCTGTAGAATATAGGTCAGGAACTAGAATTCTGATTGTACCACCAATTTTCATAATTCTATTTATTTCATAAAAAGTTTTTTCTATTCTGAATTGCGGGATATGCTCAAGTGTATGGCTTGTGAAAACAATATCGTAAACGTTTGAAGGTAAATTTGTTTCCCAGCATTTTCCAAAATGCTGCCATTTTTCAGGTTTTGTACCTTGAACATTATCCAAGCTTTCCCATCCATCAGATTTCCAGAGAGGTCCAGCCCCTATATTTATTTTTCTCATTTGATTAAGTATTAATTTGCATATTTATATTAATGAAGAAAAAAATCTTTTAAATCTTTATTTAAATATTGTAAAAAAAAATTCTCAAGTTTTTCAAATCTTATCTTTTAATTTTTTTCTTTATATTTAAATTATATTAGTTTTTTATAATTTAGAGTAAATAACCTTAATTATCTAAAAAAAAAAATATTTGACTTAATATCAATAATAAAAATAGGTATATGTTTCTTGTTTAATTCGAAATTCTTTATGATATAAAGAAAAAGGAAATATTAACTTTGATAATTTATTTTTATGACTAACAAAAATGTAAAATTAATACCCACTATTACAGTAATATTTTTGAAAATCAAAAAAAAATTAAATGAATCAAAATTTGCGAGCGTGCTGAAATTGGTAAACAGACAGGACTTAAAATCCTGCGGGTGGTAACACCCTTGTGGGTTCAAGTCCCACCGCTCGCACCAAACTTTAAATTTTTATGATATGAAACTACTGTTCTTGTTATTTTGTTTGCTGTTAACTCAAAAATATAGTTTTTCTCAAAATTTAGATGAAAAAATAGAAGAATTTATACTTAACAACCCTGAAGTTATTCTAAAATCTCTGCAAAACTACGAAATTAAAAGAGAAAAAGAGGAAAATAACAAAGCAAAGGAAAAGGTAAAAAGTTTTAATAATTTAATTTATGATGATTCTAATGGATTATATACAGGGGAAAAAAAATCAAAAATTTCAGTAGTTATGTTTTCAGATTATAACTGTTCATATTGCAAAAAAGCACATAAAGATATTTTGAGAATAAAAAAAAATTTCCCAAATGTAAAAATAATATATAAAAATTTTCCAATATTATCTCCTTTGTCAGAAAAAATGGCTAGAATTTCATATTTTATTGCTAAGGATAATAATAAAAAATTTAACATATTTAATGATGAATTACTCGAAAACTCTGGTCCTATTAATGAAAATAAAATTAAAAAAATTTTAACTTCTCTTAACTATGATTCAAAAAAAGTAGAAGATGAAATTAAAAAGGATTTTATAACGAATTTACTAAATAAAGACCTAGAATTAGCAAAAAATTTAGAGCTTAGAGGAACACCTGTTTTTATTATTAATGACGAAATTTTTTTTGGTTATGTTGGCTATGATGCAATTGCGGAAAATTTAAGAAATTAACAATATAAAGTATTTACTTCATTGGTTTTAAATTTTGCAGCAAAACCATTACTGTAAAGAATTTTCTTTCCAAACTTACTCAAGTAAATATTGTGATTAACTAATGCGTCCATTTCTCTGAGGTGCTTTTTAGTCCTTTCATCGTAATCAATAAATATATTTTGATCTTCCTGTAAAACATGAATTAATTCGTGTAATAAAACTCCTCTATGACATACATCTGTCATAGGGTCTAAGTTACTAGCAAGATAAATTGTATATTTTGGTTTATTAGGAGTATAAGCCATGATTTCGCATTCTCTATTTCCACATGCTATTTCAGATAGTTCGGATTGTTCAACAAATTCAACGGTAGGCGTTTGTTTTGGATTAATATAATTTGTATTACTTGTTATCCACAACATTAATGCTAAAATTAATTCATTAAAATTTTCAAACTTTTCCATGTTAATTAAAATAGTTAAAAAAAATGAAAAGTAAATTGTTTAAACATTTAAATTTACCTGAAATGTACAACATTGAAGTAGAAAATGGAAATAAAATTTACGTTGAGGTAAGTGGAAATAAATCAGGCATACCTGTAATTTTTTGTCATGGAGGTCCAGGAGGACATTGCAGAAACGAACATCATTCCTTATTCGATCCAAAAATTTTTAAATCAATAATATTTGATCAAAGAGGTTGTGGCAAAAGTACCCCATATAGGTCGTTAGAGGGAAATAATACAGATAATTTAGTTAAAGATATAGATAGAATAAGAGATTTTTTTAAAATTAAAAAGTTTTTAATAGTTGGAGGTTCATGGGGTGCAACTTTGGCTTTAAAATATGCAATAAAATATCCAAAAAATATTTCTGCAATTCTTCTTAGATCGGTTTTTTTAGGGACAATGAAAGAAATAAAATGGG
The DNA here is from genome assembly GCA_002712255.1 of Alphaproteobacteria bacterium. Classification (GTDB taxonomy): domain Bacteria; phylum Pseudomonadota; class Alphaproteobacteria; order Methylaequorales; family Methylaequoraceae; genus MED-G10. Next base: position 10,941 of record PATB01000037.1, on the reverse strand, counting down.
CATTTGACGATGGACCAAAAATTTTTGCATCAAAACTTCATGAAGACTTTATGGAAAAAGTTGAAAAAGGTAAAAACTTTATTGATTTTTACTATGACAAGGTTGTTAAAGAGGATTCTAAATTACATTCATGGTTATGGCATGATTATGAGAGAATACTATCTCAAATAAATCCTGAAAATTCAAACTTTGAGGATATTAAGGTTATTACTAAGAGACAAGGTCTTCCAAACTCTCCATTCATGGAACTTCATTACATTAAAAATAAATTTTTTATGGAAGACAATTTTATAGTTAAATCCTCTAAAGTTTTAAATAATATACCTGGTTTAATTGTTCAGGGTAGATACGATCTTATTTGTCCACCTAACAATGCTTATGAGCTTCATAAGAACTGGAAAAAATCGAAACTAACAATTGTAAACACCGCTGGTCATTCTTCCTCTGATGAGGGTATTTTAGAAAATATGCTTGAAGGTTTAGAAACTTTAGCTAAGGCTATTTAATTCATATAAAACATATTTATTTTTTTCATTTTTTAACAGTTTTTTTATTTTATTTTTTGATGAAAGCTTTCCTAAGGACCAAATTGTAGAACCCCTGATTATTGGACTTTCATGCTTTAATAGTTTTTCTAATTTTTTTTTAAAAATTGATGAATTACTATTACCTGTGGCAATGATTACGTTTCTTAAAAAACTTATCCACCCAATTCTTTTTATTGGAGAGTCAGAAAAATATTTATAAAATCTCTTTTTGTCAAAATCTAAAAAGAAATTTAAGCTTTTATAATTTTCTTCAGGAACTAAATTTTTATCTTCAGTGGGCTTTGCAAATTTATTCCATGGACATATTGATAAGCAGTCATCACAACCATAAACTTTGTTACCAATCTTATCTCTTATACTCATTGGAAAAGGACCTTTATGTTCAATTGTCAAATATGAAATACATTTTCTAGCATCAATTTTATAATCTGAAATAATTGCATTAGTAGGACAAACGTCAATACAACTTCTGCATATACCGCAATTATCACTACTCTTTTCTTCAAATGTAAAACTTATTGGTAAAAAAATTTCTGAAAGAAATAACCACGAACCATATTCTTTTGAAACAATATTTGTATGTTTACCAAGCCAACCAACCTTGGTTTTTTTTGCAAAATATTTTTCCATTACTGGTGAGCTGTCAACAAAATATTTTGAATCTATTTTATGTTTTTTAAACAACCATTCTTTAAACTCTTTAAGTTTCTCCCCAATAACATTGTGATAATCTTTTTGATGAGCATAAACACTAATGTTTGCTTTTTCTTTTAAATTGTTTTTTATTAATGGATTGAATTTTGGAGCATAATTTAATCCTACTACAACAATAGTTTTAACTTCATTCCATACTTTTTTTGGATTTATTTTTTTTTCATAATGATTTTCAAGCCAGCTCATTTGACCATGAAATTTTTTTTTTAAAAATTTTCTATATTCTATTTTGGTTTTAGAATCAACAATTGGTTGTGAATAGCCAATTACATCAAAACCTAATAATGAAATTTTATTATTTATCTTTTTTTTTAAATTCATCATTGTTTTATTATGTTAATAAGGATAAATGAAAAAAAATATGGATAAAGAAAAAAAAGGTTTGGTTTTATTAAGTGGAGGTCTTGACTCAACTGTTACCTTATCTATATGCAGAAAGTCTAATATTGAAATTCATGCTATGACATTTGACTATGGTCAAAGACATAAAATTGAACTTGATTTTGCAAAATGGCAGGCCAAAAAATTCAACTGTAAATCTCATAAGATATTTAAAATTGATTTGTATGGAGGTTCAGCCTTAACAGACCAAATTGATGTCCCAAAAAATGAAAATGTTGATTTAATACCTAACAATATTCCTGTAACCTATGTCCCGGGAAGAAATATAATCTTTCTTTCATTTGCGGCGGGTTATGCTGAGTATCTAGATTTAGAAGATATATATATAGGGGTAAACTCTGTTGATTATTCAGGATATCCTGACTGTAGAGAAGAATTTATTAAAATTTTTGAAAAAACAATTAATATGTCTACAAAAAAAGGTATCGAGGGAAAAAAATTTAGAATCGTTGCCCCTTTACAAAAACTAGATAAAAAAGAGATAATATTAATTGGAAAAAATAATGGTGTCGATTTTTCTAAAACTTCAAGCTGTTATAATCCAACCAATATGAAAAAATGTGGATTATGCGATGCATGTCTTCTAAGAAAAAAAGGTTTTGATGAAGCTAATTTAGATGATAATTAAAAATATGTATAAAGTTAAAGAGATTTTTAGATCAATTCAGGGGGAAGGATTTCATTCAGGAAAGAATGCAGTCTTTATTCGCTTTTCTGGTTGTAATTTATGGAATGGAATTGAGAAATTTAGAAAAAAAGCAATTTGTAATTTTTGTGATACTGATTTTGTTGGTGTTGATGGTGAAAATGGTGGCGAGTACAAACTAGATGATCTTATAAAAAAAACACTCGAGATATGGGGAAGAACGAAATCACATCATAAAAAATTTGTAGTTTTAACTGGAGGAGAGCCTTTATTACAAGTTGATAAACAATTAATCAGAGAGCTAAAAAAAAAAAATTTTTATATTGCAGTAGAAACTAATGGAACCATCAGAACAAAATTAAAATTTGATTGGATTGTTGTTAGTCCCAAGCAGAATGCAACCTGGAATTTAAAAAACGGTGATGAATTGAAAGTTGTATATCCTCAAAATAAAATTAATTTGAAAAAAGCTTTAAATCTAAAATTTAAATATTTTTTTCTTCAACCAATGGCCAATGAGTTTAAGCAACTTAATATAATTAAAACTATTGACTATTGTAAATCACATAAACCTTGGTTTCCAAGTTTTCAAATCCATAAATCATTAGGAATTAGTTAATGATTATCTATAAAAAATATTTTTTTGATGCTGCGCATTATATGCCTCATTTTAAAAAAACTCATAAGTATGCAAAGGTTCATGGTCATAGTTATGAGATGATTATAAAAATTTCTGGAAATCCAGATAAAAAAAATAATTGGATAATTAATTATGATGAAATCGATAGCATTATTGTTCCCATTGTAAATAAACTTGATCACAAAACATTAAATGAAATTTCAGGTCTAGAAAATCCAACGGCTGAAAATATAGCAAAATGGTTTTGGAAAAAAATAAAAAAAAGAATTAAAAATTTAACTAGTATTGAAATTTATCGACCAAGAATTGGTGGATGTATTTATGAAGGCGACTAAATCATTCAATATTTTCATGCTTTAAAAAAATTTATCTTCCAGAATATGTTTTAATTTTAAATTCCTCTAAGTAAATATCCTTAGGTTTTTTACCGTTTTGATAAAATATATCTATTGGTATCCCTCCTCTTGGATTCCAGAAACCGGCTATTCTTAACCATTTAGGTTTAATAGATTTTTCAACAGACCTAGCAATTTTTATGGTACATTCCTCATGAAATCCACCAAAATTTCTAAAAGAAAATAAGAAAAGTTTAAAGGATTTACTCTCAACAATAAATTTATCTGGAACATAATCAATTATTATTATTCCGAAATCAGGTTGACCAGTAACCGGACAAATTGTTGTGAATTCAGGAGCTGTTAATCTTACAACATAATTGCTTTTTGGATGAGGATTTTGCACATAATCTAACTCAAAGTCATCTGGAGAACTTGGGTTTTTTTTTATTTTGCCTAGGTATTTAGTTTTTTTTAAACGAGTCATGTTTTTTTAAATATTTTTTTTTAATACTTTTAAAATTTTTATTAATAATTGAGGCTCTTATTTCATCCATCATTTTTTTGTAGTAAGCAATGTTATGTAAACTTAGTATCATTGATGATAAAATTTCATTACTTTTTGTCAAATGATGAAGATAAGATTTTGAAAAGTTAATTGAAGCATAACAATTAATGGTCTCATCAAGCGGACTTTTATCTTGAGCATACTTAGCATTACGCAAATTAATTTCACCATGATCAGTAAATGCTCTCCCGTTTCTTCCAAATCTTGTAGGTAAAACACAGTCAAACATATCTATTCCATTTTCAACTGAGTAAAGTATGTCAACTGGTCTTCCTACACCCATGATATATCTTGGTTTTTGGGTATTCATGTATACAGTAGTTTCTTTTACTACTTTTATCATTTCTTCATGGTTTTCACCAACTGATAGTCCTCCCAGTGCATAACCATCAAATTTTAATTCATTTAATATTTCTGTGCTTTCTTTTCTTAAGTCATTAAACATTCCCCCTTGAATTATTCCAAACAAACCATATCCTTGTCTTTTGGTGAAAGTTTTTTTGCATCGCTCTGCCCACCTCATACTTAATTCCATTGATTCTTTTGACCTTGCATACGTAGCAGGATATTCTGTACATTCGTCCAAAACCATTGATATGGTAGAATTTAATTTTTCCTGAATTAAAATTGAACTTTCAGGTGTTAACTTATATTTTTTCCCGTCAACATGAGAAGAAAATTCAATTCCTTTTTCTTTAATATTTCTTAATTTTGATAATGACCATACTTGAAAACCTCCAGAATCTGTCAAAATAGGTTTTTCCCAATTCATGAATTTTTGTAATCCTGAAAATTTTTTTATTAATTCTTCACCAGGTCTAAGCATTAAATGATAAGTGTTAGCTAAAATAATTTCTATATTAAGTTTTAATAAATCTTTTGGAAAAATTGCTTTTACTGAACCTGCTGTTCCTACAGGCATAAATACTGGAGTTTTTATATTACCATGAACAGTTTCTATTGTTCCAGCTCTGGCTTCCCCATCATTCGCATCTAATTTAAAATTAAATGATTTCATGTTTTCCATAATAAACAAGCATCACCATATGAAAAAAACCTTAATTTTTTTTTTATTGCATACTCGTAAAGTTTCTTTGTTTTTTTTTCACCAATAAATGCATAAACTAAAAGAAGCAATGAAGATCTAGGTGTATGAAAATTTGTTATTAAGCCATCAACTGAGTTAATATTTGATCCAGGTTTTATATATATATCAGTCTCTCCGTTAAATCCTTTAATTATACCATTCTCATCTTTAGAAGATTCTAATAATCTTAAAACTGTCGTCCCAACAGCAATAATTCTTCCTCCCATTTTTCGATATTTATTAATTGCTTTAGCTGATTTTTTGGAAATAATTCCGAACTCACTATGCATATTATGTTCAAAAACATTTTTTGTTTTTATAGGTAGAAAAGTTCCACCGTTTACATGTAAAGTAACATAAACAAAATTTACTTTTTTTTTAGTTCTGCAAATAGCTTATCTGAAAAATGTAAGCTAGCTGTTGGAGCAGCAACAGCTCCTTCTTTTTTTGCAAAAATTGTCTGATAATCTTTTAAATCGTTTTTGTTGATTCTTCTAATTTTTTTTATGTATGGTGGTAAAGGTGTTTTACCATAGGTACATAGTATACTTTTTAAGTTTTCTAAATTACAGTTAAACTTTAAATGAAAAAAATTTGTATTGTTATTTTTAAAAATATGAACAATTTTGGCTTGTAAATCAAAAGGGAAACTAATTTCTTCATTGATAATTGGTTTTTTATTTGATTTTAAAAAAGCACTCCATATTGTTTTTTTTTTATCAATTAGTTTGTTCAAGTTTACACTTACATTTCTCTTTTTTATCTTTCCCTCTAAGTGAGCATTAATAACTTTAGTATTATTGAAAACTAAAGTATCTTTTTCATTTAGTTGATTAATAATTTCTTTGAATTTAATGATTTCAAAACCTTCATTTACAGTAACCAAACTTGATTCATCTCTTGGTTTAATGGGTTTAGTTGCAATTAAATTTTCTTGTATATGATAATCTAACTGTTCTAGTTTCATTCTAATACAAAAAGTCGATAATTTTAGTTAAGAAATCTTCACACTTTTTTAACTGTTTTTCCTCAATATATTCATTTGGTTTGTGAGCTTGCTCAATGCTACCTGGACCACAAACAATTGTTTCAAAACCAATTTTATTAAAAACTCCTGCTTCCGTCCCAAAACTGACACTGCTTATAGAATTTGATTTCAATTTTTCTAATACAAGATTTACTATTTGTTTTTTTTCATTTGTTTCTAATGGAGGAAAATTATTTAATATTTTAAATTTAATTGAGCATTTTTTATCTTTTTCTTTCATTTTTTTTTCTGTTTTTTTTAAAAAAGTTTTAATAGTTTCGATTATTTTTTCAGTATTTAAATTAGGGGTATCCCTAATTTCAAATTCTAATTCACAGGTTCTTGGAATAATATTAACAGCTATGCCACCAGAAATTTTACCAATATTTATTGTAGGGTAGGGAGGGTTAAATTTTTTATGGTTCTTGGTTTCAATGAGATTTTTTTGTAAAATTTTTAAAAAATTTATAAACTCACCACAATAATCGATTGCATTCACACCATTTTCTATTAATGAAGAATGAGATTCAATTCCCTTAAATGAAACAAAGAAGTTTTTTTTACCTTTGTGCATATTAACAAGTTTCATTTCTGTTGGTTCGCCTACAATACAAAAGGTAGGTTTAGGTTTAATTTTTTTTAAAAATGGAATTAATTTTTGAATTCCAATACAGCCAACTTCCTCATCATATGAAAAGATCAAATGTAATGGTTTTTTTAACTTTTTAATTTTTATTTTGGGAACTAAGTTTAAAACAACAGCAATAAAACCTTTCATATCACATGACCCTCTGCCGAAAAGTTTATTTTTTTTTTTAATTAATTCAAACGGGTTTGTTGTCCAATTTTGACCTTCAGTTGGAACTACATCAGTATGTCCTGATAAAATCATTCCTCCATCAACATTTGGTCCTATTCTGGCATATAAATTAAATTGACCGGGACTTCCTTCAAAAAGTTGTGTTTTAATTTTATGCTTAGCTAGATAATTTGAAATATATTGCGCTAACTCTTTATTTGTTGTCTCGCTTATTGTTCTGAATGAAATTAATTTTGAAAGGATATTAATAGTATTCATTTTTAATTATTGAACTGTTCATTAATAATTCTTTCTTCCATATCATGGCCTGGATCAAATAATAAATTCATATACTTACTTTTGTCCATTTCAATCTCAAGTTTTACAATATTTTTGAATTGCATAAAATCTGCTTCAGCTCTAACTGGCCTTCTTTTGTTTTCGATTGATAATAAAGTTATTTTGGCATCATTGTTTAATAATGCTCCCCTCCATCTTCTTGGTCTATATGGACTAATTGGGGTTAAAGCTAAAACTTGAGCGCCAACAGGTATCACTGGTCCCCTTAATGATAGATTATAAGCCGAACTTCCGGCAGCAGTTGAAATAAGGCATCCATCACCAAGAAACTCATCAATTCTTGTTTTACTATTAATTTTTATTTTAATTTTAGCAATACTTGGACTACTTCTAATCATCGATACATCGTTAAATGCAAGACCTTCCTTAACTTTTCCGTTGACATCATAACTCTTTATTTTTAATGGATGTAATTTATAGGGGATAGCTTCCTCTAACCTTTTTTCTAAATTTTTATCTGAATATTGATTCATCAAAAATCCAACAAAACCTTTGTTCATTCCATATATAGGTATTTTTTTTTTTAAAAAGTTGTGAAGAGACTTCAAAACTGTACCATCACCCCCTAATGCCACAATTACTTCTGCATTTTCAGGTGAGACATTTTTATATAGTTTTTTTAAAATTTGCAGTGATTTTTTTGCTTCTGGTTTTTCAGATGAAACAAACCCAATCCTTTTTTTCATTTTAGCCCCCAGTGGTATTCATAAATCTATCTTGAACGTAGGATTTTTCTTTAATATCAAAAAAATGTTTTTCAGGCTTATGGTAGATAGAGTTTTTAATTATTTCAATAATTTCAGAATCACTTTTATGAAGTGAACTCTTTAAATCAACAGAACCATTATCTCCTAAGCACGGATAAAGCATACCGTTGCTTGTAACTCTAATTCTATTGCATGAAGAGCAAAAGTTATTAGTTAGTGGTGATATAAATCCAATCACGTTTCCGAGACTAGTTTTGTAATATTTTGAAGGACCATTAGTTGATAATGATAAATTTTCAAGTCCAAAATTTTTTTTAATTAATGCCTTTGCATAAGAAACTGGAAGAAATTGATTGGTACGTGAAGTATTAACTTCTCCAACGGGCATTACCTCGATAAAAGATTGTTTAAAAGAGTGTTTTTTGCACCAAGTAACCATAGACTTTATCTCATCCTCATTAAAATTCTTTAGAAGAACTGTATTAATTTTTATTTTAATTTTTAGCTTTTTAGCTTCAACAAGACCGTCTAGAACTTGTCTGAGATTTCCACCATTTGTAATAAATTGAAATTTTTCAGGTATTAAAGTGTCCAATGAAACATTAATTCTATCTACTCCTAAATCTGAAATATTTTTGGCATACTTTTTTAATTGTGTACCATTAGTTGTTATCAATATTTCTTCTATTAACTTTTTCTTTTTTTTATTTTTTAAGAAAGTTATTATTTCTAAAATATCCTTTCTAATTAAAGGTTCACCCCCTGTAATTCTTATTTTTTTAATACCGGTCTCAATAAATAAGCTTAAAATTTTTTTTATTTCTAGGGTAGTCAATATATTGTCTTTTTTATAAAATTTTTGATTTTTTATTGGCATACAATATTTGCATCTAAGATCACATCTATCCGTAATTGAGAATCTTAAGTAATTTATTTTTCTACCAAAATTATCTATCATTTTTTTTTGTACTTTATTTTAATATTAAACTACTAAATAATAAACGTCTAAATACTTAAATATGCGTATTAAACCTAATATTGAAGATAAGAGACTAACAAGAAAAATTTTTGGTTTCAATGAGCTTTTAAAAAGAACAAAACTAGATGTTATAGAAGAAAAACCTCTTTCATTATTTTTGAATGATCAAGAGATAGTGACAATGATGACTATCAATGATCATCCAAAATTTCTTGCGCTTGGTTACCTTTTAAATCAAAATATGATAAATAGTAGAACAAAAATCAATAAAGTTGAATATCATGAAGATCTTATGACTGTTGTTGTTAGAACTAAGAAACCAGTAGATTATCAAAAAAAATTAAAAAAAAAAACTTTAACTTCAGGATGTGCTCAGGGAACGTTATTTGGAGACATAATGGAAAGTTTTAAAAAAATCAAATTTAAAGATATTCCCAAATTAAAAATGTCATGGATTTATGAATTATCAAAAAAAATAAATCTGATGCCTAGTTTATATCTTAAAGCTGGAGCAATTCACGGATGTGTTCTTTGTGAAAAAAATAAACCCCTTGTTTATATGGAAGATGTTGGAAGGCATAATGCAATCGATAAAATAGCGGGGTATATGTTTGTAAAAAAGGTAAAGCCCGGCAATAAGATTTTTTATACAACGGGAAGATTAACAAGTGAAATGGTAATAAAAGCTGTTAAAATGAAAATTCCAATTGTAATATCTAGATCAGGCTTTACTGCCTGGGGTGTTGAATTAGCAAGGAAAGCAAATCTTACTTTGATAGGCAGAGCAAAAGGAAAAAGATTTATTATTCTCTCTGGCGAAAAAAGACTTGATGAGTTTTAGAGATCAAACTTTAGGTATAATTTTGTGCGGGGGGTTATCAAGAAGGATGGGTTCTGATAAATCGCAAAAAAAATTGGGGGACAATAAACTAATTGATATTGTTATTGAAAGAGCTATGTCTCAAGTAAAAAAACTTGCTCTTAATGCTAACAACTTAAAAAGTGATAAATTTAATCTTGAAATTGTACCAGATTGTCAAGTTGGGAATTTATGTCCTCTAATTGGAATTTTAAGTGGTCTTATATGGACAAAAAAAAATAATTTTGAATGGTTAATGGTTTTTCCAGTTGATTCTCCATTTTTTCCTAAAAATATTGTTGAGTTATTTTTTAATAATTTAAAAAATGAAAAAATTGTTATGGCAAAATCAAATAATAAATTACATCCAGTTTTTTCAATGTGGAAAGTTGATCTAATAAATGATCTTGAGCTTGCTATTAAAAATGGTCAAAGAAAAATTGATGTTCTTACAAAAAAAATCCCTACTAGACTAGTAAATTTCAACAATATTGGATATGATCCTTTCTTTAACGTTAATAATCTTAATGATCTTGATAAAGCTGAGAATATTTATAAAGAATTTTTTTGAAAATAGGGGAGAAAAGAATGAGTTTTTACGACACATTACATAAGAAAAATATTGTAGCAAAACCGGGTTTTAATAGGTGGTTGGTTCCACCAGCCTCAATTGCAATTCACTTGTGTATAGGTTCAGTTTATGCATGTAGTATGTTCAACCCTGCTCTGGTAAAAATTCTTGGAGTTGTAACCTCATCAGGTGATGATTGGAATCTTGTGCAGGTTGTTTGGATATTTTCAGTTGCAATTGTGTCACTTGGGCTAGCAGCTGCATATGCAGGAAAGTGGCTAGAAGAAGTAGGACCTCGAATGGTAGGATTTGTAGCAGCTTGTTGTTGGGGTGGTGGCTTTCTTATTGGTTCACTTGGTATTTATTTACAAGAAATTGGTGTGCAAGTATCACTCTCTTTACCGATGTTAGGTTCAGAGCCAATTGTTTTAAGATTAGGTCTCTACTTACTCTATCTAGGCTATGGTGTTCTTGGCGGTATTGGTCTTGGTCTTGGTTATGTTTCTCCTGTTTCAACTTTAATCAGATGGTTTCCCGATAGAAGAGGAATGGCAACTGGAATGGCTATAATGGGATTTGGAGGTGGCGCAATGATTGCAAAGCTCTCGATCGACAAGTTATTGGAAAAATTTTACAAGGCACCCGAATATCTAGGTGAAGCTAGTTCTTTAGAATTAATAACAGAAGCTGGCAGAAGGT
>PATB01000036.1 GCA_002712255.1 Alphaproteobacteria bacterium | reverse complement strand
CTCTATCTAAGAAGGCAGCTTTTTTATGTTTTTCAAATTTTACTTGATTCATTTTTTTTCAAATATAAATATAATGCAAATAATTCTTTAATGAAACTTATATGGTTAAGAAAACTATTAAAAAAAATATTTATGAACCTACAGACAAAGAAGAGTTCATGAATCCCAAACAAATAAAATATTTTAAGAACCTTCTGGTCAATTGGAAAAACGAACTTTTAAAGGAATCATCCAATACGCTTGATCATTTAAAAGAAGAGTCATCCAATAAACCTGATAATGCTGATAGGGCTTCAATTGAATCAGAAAGAAGTCTTGAGCTTAGAACGAGAGATAGAGAAAGAAAACTTTTAAATAAAATTAANAAAGCTCTAAGAAAAATTGACGAAGGAACCTATGGTTACTGCGAAGAAACNAATAAACCCATCTCAATAGCAAGACTAAAAGCAAGACCTATTGCGACCTTATCTATTGAAGCCCAAGAGATGCACGAAAAATTTGAAAAAATATATAAAGAAAAAGAATATTAAATTTTATATTGATTTGTAAATAAACGGTGATATATTAAGAGAACATTAATAGAACATTTATGGATAAATTAAAGTCATTAGAATCGACAATCAGCCAAATTGAAAGAAATTTCGGCAAAGGCTCAGTAATGAGATTAGGTGAGAGAGAAGTAGTTGAGATAGACGCAATCTCATCGGGTTCACTAAGCCTTGATGTTGCATTAGGCATAGGTGGATTACCAAAAGGCAGAATTGTTGAAATTTATGGCCCTGAAAGTTCGGGAAAAACTACATTAGCTTTGCATGTAATAGCTGAGGCTCAGAAAAAAAAAGGAACATGTGCNTTTATTGATGCAGAGCATGCTCTTGATCCAGTCTATGCAAAAAAATTAGGAGTTAACACAGATGATATGCTTATCTCTCAACCTGATAATGGTGAACAAGCTCTTGAAATAGCTGACACCCTCGTAAATTCAAATGCTATTGACGTATTAGTTATAGATTCTGTTGCTGCACTTGTACCTAGAGCTGAAATCGAAGGTGATATGGGTGACTCTCATATGGGCTTACATGCAAGATTAATGAGTCAAGCCTTAAGAAAATTAACTGGTTCAATTTCTAGATCTCAATCATTAGTGATATTTATAAACCAAATTAGGCAAAAAATTGGAGTTATGTTTGGTAACCCTGAAACCACTACTGGAGGAAATGCGTTAAAATTTTACGCTTCAGTAAGAATGGATATTAGAAGAATTGGNGCTATTAAGGATAGAGACGAAGTGATTGGGAATCAAACTAGGGTAAAAATTGTTAAAAATAAACTTGCCCCTCCATTTAAAACAGTTGAGTTCGACATTATGTATGGTGAAGGGATTTCTAAGACTGGAGAAATTTTAGACCTTGCAACAAAGATAGGGATGGTNGAAAAATCTGGAGCGTGGTACTCATACAAAAGCGACAGAATTGGACAGGGAAGAGAAAATGCAAAAACTTTTCTGAAAGAAAATTCAAAAATAGCTGCCGAAATTGAGGAGTCAATTAGGGCCACAAGCCAAAAAGAATTGATTCCCGAAGATGAAAAAGAAATTGATATTAGCAAAGAAACTGAAAAGGCTGAATAAAACTATATTGATTAATTAGTATAAACTTCATTATAATTATTCTAAATTTTAAATTTATAATGAATAAGCCTAAAGAAATATCAAATGATTTAAGAAAGAGTTTCATAAAATTTTTCAAAAAAAACTCTCATATTGAATTACCTTCATCTACTTTAGTTCCAAAAGACGATCCTTCTTTACTTTTTACTAATNCAGGAATGGTGCAATTTAAAAATTTTTTTACTGGGAAAGATATACCAGATAAAAAAAATTATGTAACAATCCAAAAATGTTTAAGAGCAGGTGGTAAACATAATGATCTTGAGAATGTTGGATATACCCCTAGACACCACACTTTTTTTGAGATGTTAGGAAACTTTTCCTTTGGTGGTTACTTTAAAGAAAGTGCAATTCAAATGGCGTGGGAATATTTNACTAAAGAGTTATGTATAGAAAAAAAAAAGTTGATTATTACCATCTTTAATGAGGATGAAGAATCGGAGAGTTTGTGGAAAAAAGTTTCAGGTTTTGATGGGAGTAAAATAATAAGAATTAGTTCTAGTGACAATTTTTGGTCTATGGGTGAAACTGGTCCCTGCGGCCCATGTAGTGAAATTTTTTTTGACAATGGAGAAAAATTTAGTGGNGGTNTACCAGGTAGTAGTGAACAAGATGGTCAAAGATATGTAGAAATTTGGAATTTAGTTTTTATGGAATATGAAAAAACAAAAGGACAACTGAAAAAACTTAAAACAAAATGTGTTGACACAGGTATGGGATTGGAAAGAATAACTGCTTTGGTTTCAAAAACTGCTGATAATTATGAAACAGATTTATTTGAATTTCTCTTCAAACATATTGAAAAGAAATGTGGTGTNAAACAAAATAATAAAAATTTAGTNTCCTTTAAAATCATTTCAGATCACCTTAAGTCAATTTGCATGCTCATGTCTGAAGGTATTCTTCCTTCCAATGAAGGAAGGGGTTATGTATTAAGAAGATTAATAAGAAGATCATTAATGCATGTAAACAAGATTTATTCAAATGGTGTAATTTTGAATGAATTGGTAAAAGCTACAGTAGAGAAATATTCAAAATTTTATTTTGAATTAAATGAGAGAATTTCTTTTATAGAAAAAAACTTAAAAATTGAGGAAGAAAAGTTCATGGAGACNATTGATATAGGACTATCATTACTAAGCAANGAAATTAAAAATCTTAATTCAAATGATTTCTCACCTGAAATAGCTTTCAAATTATATGATACATACGGTTTTCCAATTGATGTCACGAAAAACATTCTGTCTGAAAAAAACATTCGGTTAGATTTAAAAAAATATGAAAAAATTGTATCTGATAATAAATCAAAGCAAAAAAATACTTGGGTAGGAAGTGGAGAAGATTCAAAAAGTGAAGTTTTTCTTAATTTGAAACAAAAAATCAAAGAAACCATTTTTTTAGGCTATGATCAAATAATAGCTGAAAGTAAAATTAAATGTATATTTCATAAAGGTAAAATAGTTAATAGTATTGAAAAAAATCAAAACAATATAATTTTAATTTTTGATAAAACTCCATTTTACGCAGAGGCGGGTGGACAAGTTGGAGATTCTGGAAGAGTACAATCTTCTGAAAATAAAATTCTAGCAAATGTTTATGACACAAAAAAAGTTGATGGAGACATTTTTTTACACTACGTAGAAAAAAATTTAGAAAATCTTAGTATCAATAAAAAAATTATTTTAATAGTTGATAAAAAAAGAAGAGACAAAATTAGAAATAATCATTCAGCAACTCATCTTTTACATGCTTCTTTAAGAGCTGTNCTTGGAGACCATATTAGTCAAAAAGGATCATTAGTAAATGATGAAAAACTACGTTTCGATTTTACTTACAACGAGCAACTAAGTAATGATCAGGTAAATAAAATTGAAAGTTTAGTTAACCAGTCTATTAGAGCGAATATTAAAAATGTAACAGAATATCTTCCCACCAAAACAGCAATTAAAACAGGCGCAATTGCACTTTTTGGCGAGAGATATCCAGAAAATGTAAGGGTAATTTCATTTAAAAATGAAAAGGAAAAAAATTTATTGTCNTCTGTAGAATTATGTGGAGGTACCCATGTTAACTCTACAGGTCAAATTGGTACATTCAAAATAATTTCTGATCACTCTATTTCATCAGGGGTAAAAAGAATTGAAGCAATTACAGGAGAAAGTGCTGAAAACCATTTTTCAAAACAAAGTGAATTAATAGAGCAAATTAAAGAAAAGTTAAAAGCCAATCAAAATAATATAGTAGAAAAGATTGANAATTTAAAAAATGAATTAGCAACTCTCAAAAAAAATAATAACAATCAAAATTTACAAATTTCTAATGACAGAGTTATTAAAAATGAAAAATTAGAATGTTATTTTGATATTTTAGATGTTGATCAAAAGGAACTAAAAAATCTTTCTGACAAAATAAAAAAAAATCTTAGCACAAGTATTATTATTTTAGTCACCCAAAAAAATAATAAGATTTCAGTGGTTGTTTCCATTTCAGAACAAAAAAGTAAAGAAATTGATGCTATTGATATTTTAAAAAAAATAGTTGTCTTTTTAGGAGGTAAAGGCGGTGGAGGACGAAGAGATATGGCTCAAGGTGGCGCCCCTCTTTCAGACAAAATTGAAAAGCTCAAGGATTTTATTGAAAAATCAATTCTAATTATCTAGTTTATTTTTAATTATTTCAAAAAGTTGGTTGGTATTGACCCATTTTTGTTCTGGTCCAACCATTAAAGCTAAATCCTTTGTCATTATTCCATTCTCAATGGTCTCAATACAAATCTTCTCCAATTTTTTTGCAAATTTATTTAAATCATTATTTTTATCTAAATTTGCCCTGTGACTTAATGCTCTTGTCCAAGCAAATATTGAGGCTATTGGATTTGTAGAGGTTTCTAAACCATTTTGATATTGTCTATAATGACTTGTAACTGTCCCGTGNGCTGCTTCAGTCTCGATAATATTACCATCAGGACTTTGAAGTACTGATGTCATCAAACCAAGAGATCCATAACCTTGGGCAACTAAATCTGACATAACATCACCGTCATAATTTTTACAAGCCCAAATAAACCCCCCAGACCATTTCATGATACAAGCAACCATGTCATCTATAAGTCTATGTTGAAATGTTATATTTTTTTCTTTAAATTTATTTTTAAATTTACTTTCATAAATTTTCTCAAATACATTTTTAAATCTTTCATCATATTTTTGAAGTATTGTATTTTTGGTGGACAAAAAAAGTGGAATTTTTCTATTGAGCGCGAAATTAAAACAAGACAAAGCAAAATCCTCAATTGACGAATCAACATTAAAATAGCTTATTCCTACGCCAGGTGAATCAAATTCATAAATTGTTTCTTCAATTATTTCTTTTTTATCATTACTCTCAAATTTTAACGTGAGCTTTCCATTTTTTTTTATGTCAATTTCTTTTGATTTGTATATATCACCGAATGCATGCCTTGCAATTACAACAGACTGGTTCCAATGACTAACTATTTTAGGAATATTTTTTATAATTATTGGTTCTCTGAAAATCGTCCCATTTAAAATATTTCTGATTGTACCATTAGGTGAAGGGAATTTTTTTTTAAGTTTATATTCAACTATTCTTTTATCATCTGGAGTAATTGTTGCACACTTAACACCCACATTATTTTTTTTGATGGCATTAGCAGCTTCGATTGTTATTTTGTCGTCAGTAAGATTTCTGTTAGTCATGCTTAGATCAAACTCAAGAAGATTTATTTCTAGAAATGGTTTAATTAAAGTTTGTTTGATTTTATCCCAAATCACTCTGGCCATTTCATCACCATTAATATCAACAATCGGGTTTTTAATTTTTATTTTTGGCATTTATTTTNTTTATTTCTCTTTTAAAGTGATCGAAATCACAAATAATTAGATTATCGTTTTTGAGGTTGGCATGTGTAAATTTTTTTAACTTAAAACAATTAAGTAATTCATNAAGTTTATTCCAATAATTATTATCATTAATTAAGAAAAGTTTTTTGTTTATCTCCTGCAAATTATTTCTATTAATAATGTCAATGATTTCATCTAATGTACCCACACCCCCAGGAAAAGCAATAAAAAGGTCAGATTTTTCTTCAAAAACTTTTTTTTTAGTAATTGAATTGTTAACTATTATTAGTTCAGTGTAATAACTGTATATTTTTGAAGGGTCTATTGCATTACTAGTATATATAGCTTTTACAGGTACTTTTTTATAAACATGCTTAGCTAGTAGTTGCATTAAACCTGAATCAGTTCCACCAATNATAAGAGTGTGATTTTGTTTAATAAACCATTCTGCAAATTTTTTTATAAAATTGAAAATTTCTTTATCATTTCCCAAATTAGATCCTAAAAAAACTCCTATATTTAATGACATAATATTTGTATGATGATATTTAATAAGTTCGATATATTATTAATAATAAATAAAAATATCAAAATGAAAAAAGAAATATTATTACTATCATCTCTTATAAGCTTAGCTTTAGTTTTTTATCTAGCTTTTCCAAATAATGAAAAGTCACACGTTCAAGAGGATTTAATTGCAGATGAATCTGAATTAAAAAATTCTTCAGTGGATCAAATTTTGAATGAAGATGTCCTTTTAAAGTTTGACTTGGTTAGGCTGGAACCAAATGGAGATGTAATAATGGCGGGCAAAACAGAACCAGATATTAAAATTGATATTTTTGATGGAAANGAGAAACTCTCATCAGTAACTTCTGATTCTCATGGAGATTGGATATGGATTAGTCAAAAAAAAATAGAAAAAGGTTTAAAAAGGTTNCATCTAAAACACTTAGANTCAGAAGGAAAAGTTAGTCACTCGAGAGAAAATGTAATTATTTTTTTTGAGAAGGATGTATTAGATAATCAAAAGATTGTTAAAGTTATGGATAAGGAAAACGTAGGTATAGAAATCTTAAATAAAAAAGAAATCAAAGGTCTTGCTCTTGATTCTGTTGAGCATTTTGGAAATAATCAACTGCGAATCAAAGGGCGTTCTATACCTAATTCTAAAATAAAATTTTCTCTTTCTGGAAAACTAATTGGTAACACATATGCTGATAGTGAAGGTGTATGGGAATTTGGTATAGACAAAATTAAGTTTAATACTTACAATTTAGTTGTAGAATCTTTTTTTCAAAATAACATATTATCTTTAAAAACCGAGATTTTGAATGGTAAGATCAATGAAAAACTTTTTTTTGAAAAAAAATTTATTGTTGAAGAAGGAAATAGCCTTTGGAGAATTGCTAGAAAAACTTTAGGTGGTGGAATTCTTTACGCTGAAATCTATAAAAATAATAAAAAAATAATTAATGATCCAGATTTAATTTTCCCTGGTCAGGTTTTTAAAATACCTAATTTAAAACAGACTTCCCTTTATGAACAAAGACAGTGACTTTTTTTCAAAAATTAAATTGCTTTTAAAAGATACAGAGCAATTAAAAAAACTATTTCCAACTATTAATGCAGCTGGCTATCCTTTCATTGCGTTATTTTTTTTTATTGCTCTTTTACTATCTTTAATTTCTGATTTCTTAGGTTGGATTGGTTTTATTTTATCTTTGTGGTGCGTATATTTTTTTCGGGATCCTGAGAGAGTTACACCAGGAATTGAAAATATAATCGTATCTCCTGCTGATGGAAAAATAGTAAAAGTTGATCTAGCTAACAGTCCAGAAAATTTAAAAGATAAACAAACTATACAGATGATGAAAATTTCGATATTTATGAATGTTTTCAATGTACACGTTAATCGAATTCCGGTTACCGGAAAAGTGGTTTGGTTAAAATATATACCCGGAACTTTCTTAAACGCTTCACTTGATAAATCAAGTGAAAATAACGAAAGAATGATTGCAAAAATTGAACTTGATAAAAACTCCTTTATTTATGTTGTACAAATAGCTGGTCTTGTTGCTAGAAGAATAAAGTGTGATTTGACTGAAAACCAGTCAGTCAATGTTGNAGAGAGATATGGTATTATTAGATTTGGAAGTAGACTTGACGTTTACTTACCTAAGGATTTTAATGTAAAGGTAAATNAGGGTCAAATGGCTATTTCAGGTGAAACTATTCTAGCAGATTTTAAACTATCTAAATCAAAATAAAAAAACTACCTTAATTTAATGAAAAAACTGTCACTTAGAAGCCTTATACCAAATTTATTTACTTTTTTATCACTTACTTTAGGGTTAACAGCACTGAAATTTGCCATTGATAATAAATGGCAGATATCCGTTGCTCTTGTAGTATTTGCTTCTTTTTTAGATAATATTGATGGGAAAATTGCTAGATTTCTAAAATCGAATTCAAACTTTGGTGTTGAACTAGATTCTTTATCCGACTTAATAAGTTTTGGAGTAACACCAGCTATAATTGTTTATTTGTGGTCAAAGTCACTTATGATTGACGGTGTTTGGGCGATGGTCATTTTTTATGCGATCTGCTCATCCTCAAGACTTGCAAAATTTAATATTACTAGTCATGAAAATAAATCTCAAAAAAACATTAAATTTTTTTCCGGTATATCAACACCAGCTGCAGCGGGTCTTACCCTTTTACCAATGATGTTAAATTTCAGATTTAGTACGGAATTTTTTATCAATGAATACTTTATAAAATTTTATTTGCTAGTTCCTTCAGTTCTAATGATATCTAATATTCCAACATTTTCATTAAAGGGAATAAAGTTTGAGAAAAAATTCATTCCTTTTGTTATTATTTTATTAGCAAGTTTCTTGTCATTGTTGTTAACTGATTTTTGGTTAGCAATGATACTTTTAATAAGTGTATATTTTTTGAGTATTCCTCTAGCATTTTACGACTTTAAAAAGACCTAAATATTTTATTTTTTTCTCCTACAAGAATTAAGCAAGGGGTAATAATTAATGTTAGTATAAATGAAAACATTACTCCAAAAACTATAGCATTTGAAAGTTGCAACCACCATTGAGAACTAGGACTTCCAAAATTTATCTCAAAATCTAAAAAATTTATATTCAACCCAATTGCCATTGGGATTAAACCAAAAAAAGTTGTTAGAGTTGTAAGCATGACTGGTCTCAATCGTTGAGCACCAGTTCTTAAAATTGCTTCTTTAACTTTTTCGCCCTTCATTCTTAAATTTTTATATGTGTCAAGAAGTACAATATTATTGTTTACAACAATGCCTGCTAAGGCAATAACTCCTATCCCACTCATAATTATACCAAAAGGCTTACCAGATATTAATAAACCTACCATTACCCCAATTGTTGAAAAAATAATCGCAGATAAAATAATTAAACAAAAATAAAAGCTATTAAAAGTCGCGATTAAAATAATAGTAATCAAAAATACTGCAATGAAAAAAGCTTTTATTAAAAATTCTTTTGCTTCATTTTGGTCTTCTTCTTGTCCAGTGAAAATAATTTTTGATTTTAAATTTTTTGCTTGTTTTAACCATTCTTTAATTTCTAAAACTTTACTATTTGCAACCGTGCCATCTGCAACATCAAATTTAATTGTTTTTGACCTTGTTGAATTCTTTCTTGTAATTTTTCCTATCTTATTAACAGGTTTTCTATCAACAAAAAGACTTAAGGATACTGGGCCATTTTTTCCATCAATAAGTATTTTATCTAATTCATCTAAGGTTCGATATTCCCTGTCATACTTAATTACAATATCTACTTCCTCGTCATTATCTTTTGGCATGTACTCAGTGACCTTTAGACCATGAGTGAGCATTTGAATTGCATTTCCTATAAGTTCTATATCTACTCCATATTGGTCTGCTTTAACTCTATCTATAGATATTTCCCATTCTATACCTGGTATATTTAAATCTGTATCTATATTCTTTACCCAATTTTGTTTTTTTAAAAATTGAAATAAAAAAGAAGTATCATTATTTAAATTTTGCTCATCATTGTTCATTATTTCAATTTCAATATCTTTATCTTTAGGTGGGCCATCTTGTTTTTTTATAAATTCAATGTAAATACCAGAAAACTTTTTAGTTAATAATTTTAACTCCTCTATTATAGAATTTGCATTAGGTCTAACTCTCCAGTTAATAAACTCTATTTTTATTGAACCAATAACATCCTCTGATTCGTCGCGATTGTCACCTTTAATTAAACCACTTCTAGAATAAATATTTTCGACATATTTATTTTTAAGTATTTCAGTTTCAACTTGATTTACTATTTTATCTTTTTCTATGGCTGAAAAATTACCTCTTGCATGAATAACTACTTCAGCATAATCAGGTTCAATGGGTGGAAAAAATTCAAAACCTTTTCCAAACTTTCCGTAAAAAGTTTGAATAAAAATTAAAGAAGCTAAAGTAAGAATTATAAGTTTTTTTGGATTATCAAGACAATATCTCAATATAGCAATATATCTACCTTGTAATCCTTTGATATCATCCAAATTTCCTGTTTCTAACAACTTTAGATTACTTTGGTTATCTTGACTGTTACTTTTATCCGTTCCAAATATTTTACCAATAACTGGTATAAAAATAAGAGCCATTACAAGTGATGAAGAGAGTATTGCGAGCAGTGTTACGGGAAGAAAAAACATAAACTCTCCAGCAATCCCAGGCCAAAAGATTAAGGGAAAAAAAGCAGCAAGTGTTGTTGAAGTCGAAGCAACAACAGGTATAAACATTTTTTTTGCTGACAAAATAAAAACTTTGTTTTTACTTATACCTTCATTAGCTCTTCTATTTGCATATTCTACAACAATTATGGCACCATCTATTAAAATTCCAACAGACAATATAAGAGAAAAAAGAACAACAACGTTAATTGTAACATCAAAGAAAGATAATATTATCATTGATAAGAGAAATGAAAAAGGTATTGAAATACTAACTAAAATTGACGATTTCCAACCCATGAAAATCAAGGTAATTAAGAAGACTATAATTGTAGCTAATATAACGTTATTTTCTAAGTCACTAACTTGTGATACAATTTTTGCTGATTCATCTTGAAAAAAATCAATATTAATAAATTCAGGTATGTTTTGACTTTTTTGATAAACTATAGACTTAATTTTTGTAATTACATCTATAATATTCTCGCCAGTTCTTTTTGAAATTTCAAGTATAGTGGCTTTTTCACCATTATTTCTTGCATAACCAACTTTCTCTTTAAATGAATCTCTAACTTCAGCAACATCATCAAGTTTTAAAAAAGAATTACTTTGAGATTTAATTGGAATATTTAATAAATCTTCTCTACTCTCAATTAAACTTGGAACTTTAACATTAAAACTTCCTTTATCATTACTTAAAGTTCCAGCAGGGATCATTAAGTTGCTTTTAGCAATTGATTCTAATACGTCTCTATTCGTTAAACCATAATTTTCTACAATTCTCGGGTTAACTATAATTTCTATTAATCTTTCTCTTTCTCCAAGTGTTTTAACCTCAAGTACTTCGGAAATTGATTCAACGTCATTTTTTAATGATTTTGCTATACGAAATAGAATCCTATCATCTACTTCCCCAGAAATAGCCACCGCTAAAACTGGAAATCTAGACAAATTAATTTCCATTACTCTCGGTTCTTCAGTTTCTTTAGGTAATTTATTTTTTATAAGATCAATTTTTACTCTCGTATCGGATAAAGCTTTTTCAGAATTAAAACCTGCATCAAATTCAAGAATAATATTTCCACCACTTTGAAATGAGTTTGAAGAAATTTTTTTTAAACCTTCAATATTTTTTAATTCTTTTTCAAGAGGTTTTATCAAAAGTCTTTCAGAATCAGTTGGTGAAATTCCTTCATGTACTAATGAGACGTAAATTACCGGTAAGCTTATATCAGGATCTGATTCTCTTGGGAGTGTGTTATATTGATAAAAACCAAATGTTATCAAAAAAAATAAAATAGTAAGTAATAGCTTTGAGGAATTTAGAATTTTATCAATCATTTTGATTTTCAATAATTACGTTTTCACCCTCTGTAACATACTCATGACCTTGAGTAATTAACATAAAATCCTCTAAATTTTTCTTTTTATTTGAATTAACCCAGTATCCATTTCCTGTATCACTAATAATTTCTATGGTCAAAAAAATAACCTTTTTTTCTTTAACAACTTTGATACCAATTTTTCCTTCATTATCTAAACTTATTAAAGAGGAAGGGATAAAATAAGCATTTTTTTTTGATAGATCAATTCTCACTTCTGATGATAAACCACTAATAATTTCTTTTTTTACATTGGTTACTTCAACTTCAACTTTAAAGTTTCTTGTCAATGGATCTGAAGTTTTAGAAAGGTAACTTACCAATCCTTCATAAGATTTTTCCGAAATAATTATTTCAGTTTTTTGATTTAACCTTAAATTCTTAATGTCATTTTCTGTAACATTAATTTTTATAATTATGGGATCTAAATCAACAATTTTTGCTATTTTGTCTCCTTTTTTTACATAGTCACCTAGCTCAATAAAACTATCCTCAATAGTACTATCAAAAGGAACAGATATTTTTGTGTTATTTAATTCAACTTGACTTTTTTCATATTTTGCTAAAGCATTTTCAAAATTTGTTCTTGATTCACTTAGTTTTACTTCAGATCTAAAGCCCTTTTTGAATAATTGTTCTGCAACTTCGTATTCTTTTTTTCTTTGATTTAAAAGAGCTTCCATTTCTTTTAATTTGGCAATTTTGTCCTCGGGGTCAACAAGAACTAACTGTGAGCCGGCTTTATAAAAATTTCCCTTTTCAAAAGATTTACTGCTAATTTTACCTTCAACTTGTGATTTAATTGTAACAATTCTTGATGCTTCGGAAAAACCACTAAATTTAAGGGTTTTTACAAAACTTTCTTTTTTTAATTTTTCAACAATCACATTCTTATCTAACTGCACTTCAATTTCTTTTGGTTCTTCAGTTTTGTCTTTTATAAAGAAGAAAAAAGAAATTACAAAAAAAGTAGAAATGATAAAAAAAATTTTCATAGTATTAATTTATGTAGTTTGTTAATTGATTTAGTTATTTAATGTTAATAATATAAAGTAAAACCTATAAAGTCTTGATGCATTGAAAAAAAACGACAAATTTGCTGCTATTGATATTGGAAGTCATAACTGTAGATTATCAATATCAGAGAAAAATCAGGGTGTAATAAAATCTATTTTTAATTCATCTATTCCAACTAACTTAATTAAAAATTTATCATATAATAACGAATTTAATTTTCATAATATAAAAAAAACAATAGATTGTCTTACCTATTTCTCGAAAAAAATTAAAAGTATGAATGTAAAAAAATACAAATGTATTGCTACTGAAGCATGCAGAACAGTCATAAATCCAGAATTTTTTGTTAAAGAAGTAAAAAGTCATACTGGACTAAATGTTGAAATTATAGGTTCTGTTGAAGAAGCAAGATTATCAATGAAGAGTTGTAAGTTATATATTTCAAAAATTAATCAATTAGGTTTGATTTTTGATATCGGTGGAGGAAGTACTGAATTAAGTTGTTTTAATATTAAACCAAATAAAATACTTACTAAATCAATCTCATATGGTGTAATAAACTATGATGAAAAATGTGAAATTTTTTCAGAAGATTATGTATTAAATGATTTAAAGAGACACTTTTCAAATTATTTTCAAGATTTTAAGCCTGGAATTAATGAAAAATTCGTTGCAATTGGATCATGTAGTACTGTAACTTCACTTTGTTGTGTTTACTTAAACTTACCATTTTACAATCCAAAAAAAATTGAAGGTTATGAAATGAATTTTGATGATGTTAAACAAACAATTAAATATCTTGATAATCAAAATGATAAGCAACTTCAGCAAAATGGATGTATTGGCGAAAGATACTTATTATTAAAGAATGGAATAAAAATTTTAAAAATAATTATTAACAAGTTTCCTATAGCAAAAATAATCGTTACTCAAAAGGGTCTAAGAGACGCTCTTACAGAGGAGGTAATTTTAAATTATGAAAAGAATAAAACTTCTGAAAAAACAAAAAAATAAAGATAGTAATAGATGGCTTGATAGACATTTTAATGACGAATATGTGAAAAAATCAAAAATTGATGGGTATCGATCAAGATCATCCTACAAATTAATTCAAATAAATGAAAAATTTAAATTTTTTAAACATAGTAATTTAATTTTAGACCTTGGTTGTGCTCCGGGAGGATGGTTGCAAGTTTCACAAAAATTAAGTCCAAAAAATTCGAAAATCTTAGGTATTGATAAAATTGGTATAAAATCTATTGCAGATGTTGATTTTTTTAAAAATGATATTTTTGATGATAAAATTTTTAAAAAAATCGAATGTTTTTTTGAA
>PATB01000035.1 GCA_002712255.1 Alphaproteobacteria bacterium | reverse complement strand
CCGCCCCCTACCGTCCGGCAGTGTGTGCTGCCGCTGAAGAGACCAAAAGGTCGAAACGGTAAACCAAATAGAAGGGGACTAAAATGAATAGTATCATTAAAGGGAATAAAGTTTGAGAAAAAATTCATTCCTTTTGTTATTATTTTATTAGCAAGTTTCTTGTCATTGTTGTTAACTGATTTTTGGTTAGCAATGATACTTTTAATAAGTGTATATTTTTTGAGTATTCCTCTAGCATTTTACGACTTTAAAAAGACCTAAATATTTTATTTTTTTCTCCTACAAGAATTAAGCAAGGGGTAATAATTAATGTTAGTATAAATGAAAACATTACTCCAAAAACTATAGCATTTGAAAGTTGCAACCACCATTGAGAACTAGGACTTCCAAAATTTATCTCAAAATCTAAAAAATTTATATTCAACCCAATTGCCATTGGGATTAAACCAAAAAAAGTTGTTAGAGTTGTAAGCATGACTGGTCTCAATCGTTGAGCACCAGTTCTTAAAATTGCTTCTTTAACTTTTTCGCCCTTCATTCTTAAATTTTTATATGTGTCAAGAAGTACAATATTATTGTTTACAACAATGCCTGCTAAGGCAATAACTCCTATCCCACTCATAATTATACCAAAAGGCTTACCAGATATTAATAAACCTACCATTACCCCAATTGTTGAAAAAATAATCGCAGATAAAATAATTAAACAAAAATAAAAGCTATTAAAAGTAGCGATTAAAATAATAGTAATCAAAAATACTGCAATGAAAAAAGCTTTTATTAAAAATTCTTTTGCTTCATTTTGGTCTTCTTCTTGTCCAGTGAAAATAATTTTTGATTTTAAATTTTTTGCTTGTTTTAACCATTCTTTGATTTCTAAAACTTTACTATTTGCAACAGTGCCATCTGCAACATCAAATTTAATTGTTTTTGACCTTGTTGAATTCTTTCTTGTAATTTTTCCTATCTTATTAACAGGTTTTCTATCAACAAAAAGACTTAAGGATACTGGGCCATTTTTTCCATCAATAAGTATTTTATCTAATTCATCTAAGGTTCGATATTCCCTGTCATACTTAATTACAATATCTACTTCCTCGTCATTATCTTTTGGCATGTACTCAGTGACCTTTAGACCATGAGTGAGCATTTGAATTGCATTTCCTATAAGTTCTATATCTACTCCATATTGGTCTGCTTTAACTCTATCTATAGATATTTCCCATTCTATACCTGGTATATTTAAATCTGTATCTATATTCTTTACCCAATTTTGTTTTTTTAAAAATTGAAATAAAAAAGAAGTATCATTATTTAAATTTTGCTCATCATTGTTCATTATTTCAATTTCAATATCTTTATCTTTAGGTGGGCCATCTTGTTTTTTTATAAATTCAATGTAAATACCAGAAAACTTTTTAGTTAATAATTTTAACTCCTCTATTATAGAATTTGCATTAGGTCTAACTCTCCAGTTAATAAACTCTATTTTTATTGAACCAATAACATCCTCTGATTCGTCGCGATTGTCACCTTTAATTAAACCACTTCTAGAATAAATATTTTCGACATATTTATTTTTAAGTATTTCAGTTTCAACTTGATTTACTA
Organism: Alphaproteobacteria bacterium; assembly: GCA_002712255.1. Lineage (GTDB taxonomy): Bacteria > Pseudomonadota > Alphaproteobacteria > Methylaequorales > Methylaequoraceae > MED-G10. The sequence continues at coordinate 20,828 of PATB01000035.1, read as the reverse complement.
TTTTATCTTTTTCTATGGCTGAAAAATTACCTCTTGCATGAATAACTACTTCAGCATAATCAGGTTCAATGGGTGGAAAAAATTCAAAACCTTTTCCAAACTTTCCGTAAAAAGTTTGAATAAAAATTAAAGAAGCTAAAGTAAGAATTATAAGTTTTTTTGGATTATCAAGACAATATCTCAATATAGCAATATATCTACCTTGTAATCCTTTGATATCATCCAAATTTCCTGTTTCTAACAACTTTAGATTACTTTGGTTATCTTGACTGTTACTTTTATCCGTTCCAAATATTTTACCAATAACTGGTATAAAAATAAGAGCCATTACAAGTGATGAAGAGAGTATTGCGAGCAATGTTACGGGAAGAAAAAACATAAACTCTCCAGCAATCCCAGGCCAAAAGATTAAGGGAAAAAAAGCAGCAAGTGTTGTTGAAGTCGAAGCAACAACAGGTATAAACATTTTTTTTGCTGACAAAATAAAAACTTTGTTTTTACTTATACCTTCATTAGCTCTTCTATTTGCATATTCTACAACAATTATGGCACCATCTATTAAAATTCCAACAGACAATATAAGAGAAAAAAGAACAACAACGTTAATTGTAACATCAAAGAAAGATAATATTATCATTGATAAGAGAAATGAAAAAGGTATTGAAATACTAACTAAAATTGACGATTTCCAACCCATGAAAATCAAGGTAATTAAGAAGACTATAATTGTAGCTAATATAACGTTATTTTCTAAGTCACTAACTTGTGATACAATTTTTGCTGATTCATCTTGAAAAAAATCAATATTAATAAATTCAGGTATGTTTTGACTTTTTTGATAAACTATAGACTTAATTTTTGTAATTACATCTATAATATTCTCGCCAGTTCTTTTTGAAATTTCAAGTATAGTGGCTTTTTCACCATTATTTCTTGCATAACCAACTTTCTCTTTAAATGAATCTCTAACTTCAGCAACATCATCAAGTTTTAAAAAAGAATTACTTTGAGATTTAATTGGAATATTTAATAAATCTTCTCTACTCTCTATTAAACTTGGAACTTTAACATTAAAACTTCCTTTATCATTACTTAAAGTTCCAGCAGGGATCATTAAGTTGCTTTTAGCAATTGATTCTAATACGTCTCTATTCGTTAAACCATAATTTTCTACAATTCTCGGGTTAACTATAATTTCTATTAATCTTTCTCTTTCTCCAAGTGTTTTAACCTCAAGTACTTCGGAAATTGATTCAACGTCATTTTTTAATGATTTTGCCATACGAAATAGAATCCTATCATCTACTTCCCCAGAAATAGCCACCGCTAAAACTGGAAATCTAGACAAATTAATTTCCATTACTCTCGGTTCTTCAGTTTCTTTAGGTAATTTATTTTTTATAAGATCAATTTTTACTCTCGTATCGGATAAAGCTTTTTCAGAATTAAAACCTGCATCAAATTCAAGAATAATATTTCCACCACTTTGAAATGAGTTTGAAGAAATTTTTTTTAAACCTTCAATATTTTTTAATTCTTTTTCAAGAGGTTTTATCAAAAGTCTTTCAGAATCAGTTGGTGAAATTCCTTCATGTACTAATGAGACGTAAATTACCGGTAAGCTTATATCAGGATCTGATTCTCTTGGGAGTGTGTTATATTGATAAAAACCAAATGTTATCAAAAAAAATAAAATAGTAAGTAATAGCTTTGAGGAATTTAGAATTTTATCAATCATTTTGATTTTCAATAATTACGTTTTCACCCTCTGTAACATACTCATGACCTTGAGTAATTAACATAAAATCCTCTAAATTTTTCTTTTTATTTGAATTAACCCAGTATCCATTTCCTGTATCACTAATAATTTCTATGGTCAAAAAAATAACCTTTTTTTCTTTAACAACTTTGATACCAATTTTTCCTTCATTATCTAAACTTATTAAAGAGGAAGGGATAAAATAAGCATTTTTTTTTGATAGATCAATTCTCACTTATGATGATAAACCACTAATAATTTCTTTTTTTACATTGGTTACTTCAACTTCAACTTTAAAGTTTCTTGTCAATGGATCTGAAGTTTTAGAAAGGTAACTTACCAATCCTTCATAAGATTTTTCCGAAATAATTATTTCAGTTTTTTGATTTAACCTTAAATTCTTAATGTCATTTTCTGTAACATTAATTTTTATAATTATGGGATCTAAATCAACAATTTTTGCTATTTTGTCTCCTTTTTTTACATAGTCACCTAGCTCAATAAAACTATCCTCAATAGTACTATCAAAAGGAACAGATATTTTTGTGTTATTTAATTCAACTTGACTTTTTTCATATTTTGCTAAAGCATTTTCAAAATTTGTTCTTGATTCACTTAGTTTTACTTCAGATCTAAAGCCCTTTTTGAATAATTGTTCTGCAACTTCGTATTCTTTTTTTCTTTGATTTAAAAGAGCTTCCATTTCTTTTAATTTGGCAATTTTGTCCTCGGGGTCAACAAGAACTAACTGTGAGCCGGCTTTATAAAAATTTCCCTTTTCAAAAGATTTACTGCTAATTTTACCTTCAACTTGTGATTTAATTGTAACAATTCTTGATGCTTCGGAAAAACCACTAAATTTAAGAGTTTTTACAAAACTTTCTTTTTTTAATTTTTCAACAATCACATTCTTATCTAACTGCACTTCAATTTCTTTTGGTTCTTCAGTTTTGTCTTTTATAAAGAAGAAAAAAGAAATTACAAAAAAAGTAGAAATGATAAAAAAAATTTTCATAGTATTAATTTATGTAGTTTGTTAATTGATTTAGTTATTTAATGTTAATAATATAAAGTAAAACCTATAAAGTCTTGATGCATTGAAAAAAAACGACAAATTTGCTGCTATTGATATTGGAAGTCATAACTGTAGATTATCAATATCAGAGAAAAATCAGGGTGTAATAAAATCTATTTTTAATTCATCTATTCCAACTAACTTAATTAAAAATTTATCATATAATAACGAATTTAATTTTCATAATATAAAAAAAACAATAGATTGTCTTACCTATTTCTCGAAAAAAATTAAAAGTATGAATGTAAAAAAATACAAATGTATTGCTACTGAAGCATGCAGAACAGTCATAAATCCAGAATTTTTTGTTAAAGAAGTAAAAAGTCATACTGGACTAAATGTTGAAATTATAGGTTCTGTTGAAGAAGCAAGATTATCAATGAAGAGTTGTAAGTCATATATTTCAAAAATTAATCAATTAGGTTTGATTTTTGATATCGGTGGAGGAAGTACTGAATTAAGTTGTTTTAATATTAAACCAAATAAAATACTTACTAAATCAATCTCATATGGTGTAATAAACTATGATGAAAAATGTGAAATTTTTTCAGAAGATTATGTATTAAATGATTTAAAGAGACACTTTTCAAATTATTTTCAAGATTTTAAGCCTGGAATTAATGAAAAATTCGTTGCAATTGGATCATGTAGTACTGTAACTTCACTTTGTTGTGTTTACTTAAACTTACCATTTTACAATCCAAAAAAAATTGAAGGTTATGAAATGAATTTTGATGATGTTAAACAAACAATTAAATATCTTGATAATCAAAATGATAAGCAACTTCAGCAAAATAGATGTATTGGTGAAAGATACTTATTATTAAAGAATGGAATAAAAATTTTAAAAATAATTATTAATAAGTTTCCTATAGCAAAAATAATCGTTACTCAAAAGGGTCTAAGAGACGCTCTTATAGAGGAGGTAATTTCAAATTATGAAAAGAATAAAACTTCTGAAAAAACAAAAAAATAAAGATAGTAATAGATGGCTTGATAGACATTTTAATGACGAATATGTGAAAAAATCAAAAATTGATGGGTATCGATCAAGATCATCCTACAAATTAATTCAAATAAATGAAAAATTTAAATTTTTTAAACATAGTAATTTAATTTTAGACCTTGGTTGTGCTCCGGGAGGATGGTTGCAAGTTTCACAAAAATTAAGTCCAAAAAATTCGAAAATCTTAGGTATTGATAAAATTGGTATAAAATCTATTGCAGATGTTGATTTTTTTAAAAATGATATTTTTGATGATAAAATTTTTAAAAAAATCGAATGTTTTTTTGAAGGAAAAAAAATTGATCTAATTTTAAGCGATATGTCACCTAATGCCACTGGAAATAAAAAAGTTGATCATCTCAGAATAATTTCAATTATTGAAAAGGTTTTGGATATTTCTGACTATTTTTTATCACAAAATGGTTTATTAATAGCAAAAATATTTCAAGGAGGTGCTCAAGGAGATTTAATAAAAAAAATGGAAAAAACTCTTTCTTCAATTAAATATTTTAAACCCAAGGCATCTAGAAGTGAATCATCGGAAACTTACTTGGTTGCCAAAAAAAAATAATTTAAATATTAGTTTAAAATTAAATAATATTAGATTAAATTATTTTATGAAGAATTTAACCGAAGCATTAACTTTCGATGATGTGCTAATTGTTCCATCTAGGTCATCTATTAAGCCCTCTGATGCCGACGTTTCAACAAAGATAGCTAAAAACATTAACTTAAAAATTCCACTTGTATCAGCTGCAATGGACACTGTTACAGAATCAAAGCTAGCAATTAAAATTGCACAAATGGGNGGGCTGGGAATAATTCATAAAAATATGAGCTTTGAAAATCAAGCGAATGAAATCATGAGAGTAAAGAGATTNGAATCTGGGATGGTTGTNAACCCGGTTACAATTAATCCTGAAAACTCNTTAAATGAAGCCTTAATAATAAAAGAAAAATTTAATATTTCTGGAATTCCAGTTGTGAAACGTGAAACAAAAAAGCTTGTGGGTATTCTTACAAACAGAGANATTAGGTTTGCAAAGAATCTTTCACAGCCTGTAGAATCACTGATGACAAAACAAAATTTAGTTACGGTAACTGAAAATATCAGTATGAAAGATGCTCAAAAACTTTTACATAAACATAGAATTGAAAAATTACTGGTTGTAGATAAAAATTATAAATGCGTAGGTCTAATTACAGTTAAAGATATAGAAAAAGCAGAGAGATTCCCATCAGCGTCTAAGGATAAACTAGGAAGATTAATTGTTGGTGGAGCTATAGGTGTAGGTAATAACGAAGGTTTGCAAAGAGCTAGTCTTCTTTACAAAGCTGGTGTTGATGTTTTTGTTATTGATACAGCTCATGGGCACTCAGAAAATGTAATTGATACATTAAAAAAAATAAAAAAAAAGTTTGTTAATATTCCTGTAATTGTTGGGAATATTGCCACTGCTGAAGCAGCTAAAGATTTAATAAAAGCTGGTGCAGACTCGCTTAAAGTTGGTATTGGTCCAGGTTCAATATGTACAACTAGAGTTGTAGCAGGTGTAGGTGTTCCGCAGTTGCATGCTATATCAGAAACATTTAGAGTTGCTAAAAGATTTAAAATACCAATCATATCAGACGGGGGTATAAAATTTTCTGGTGATATTGCTAAAGCTATAGCTTTTGGAGCAAATGTAGTAATGGTGGGTTCATTACTTGCAGGAACCGATGAGGCCCCTGGAGAAGTGTTCTTATCTAGCGGAAGAACATATAAATCTTACAGAGGAATGGGATCACTTGCAGCAATGGGGAGAGGTTCGGCTGACAGATATTTTCAAGAAGAAGTGTCTGGTGATAAATTTGTTCCTGAAGGTGTGGAAGGACGAGTGCCTTACAGAGGACCAGTTGAGAAAGTTATAGAACAATTAATTGGAGGTTTAAAAGCATCAATGGGATATACAGGAAACAAGAATATTTTAAGTTTTCAAAAAAATACAAACCTAGTTAAGATAACATCTGCAGGTTTAACAGAAAGTCATGTTCATAGTATATCAATTACAAGAGAATCACCAAATTATCAATTAAACAAATGAAAGATACAATACTGATTGTTGATTTTGGTTCTCAAGTAACCAAACTTATCGCAAGGAGGATTAGGGAGTTTGGTGTTTTTAGTCAAATTGTGCCATATCACCAATTAAAAAAAAAAAATATCCAAGTTGATGAAGTAAAGGGAATTATTTTTTCTGGTGGACCAAATTCAGTAGACGAAAAATTTGCTCCTAAGGTTCCAAAATCAATTTATAATCTTAATATTCCAATTCTTGGAATTTGCTATGGTTTACAATTAATATGCAAAAAATTTGGAGGTAAAGTTTCATACTCACAAAAAAGAGAATTTGGAAAAATTTTTTTAAAAGTAAAGAAAAAATCGTTACTTTTTGATAACACCTTTAAGGTTAATAAAGAGTATCAGGTGTGGATGAGTCATAGTGATGCGGTGAAACAATTACCTAATGGTTTTGAAAGCATTGCATCAAGTAATAGTTGTCAATCAGCTGTTGTTCAAAATACAAAAGAAAAAATTTATGGTGTACAGTTTCATCCTGAAGTTGTTCACACATACAAGGGAAAAGAAATACTTATGAATTTTGTAAAAAAAATATGTAGATGTAAAAAACATTGGAATATGAAGAGCTTCAAAAATGATATTATTCAATCTATTCGAAAAAAGGTTGGAAATAATAATGTATTATGCGGATTATCTGGAGGAGTGGACTCTACGGTTACAGCTGTACTAGTTCATAATGCTATTGGTGATCAATTAAAGTGTTTGTTTGTTGATACAGGATTAATGAGAATGAATGAAGCAAGGTCTATTAAGAAATTATTTAATGAAAATTTTAATATAAAACTTGATGTAGTAAATAGCTCAAAAAAATTTTTAGCGAAACTCTCTAAAGTAAAGGATCCTGAAACAAAAAGAAAAATTATTGGTAAACAGTTTATTGATGTATTTGAAAGATATTCTAATAAACAAAAAAATATTAAATTCTTAGCTCAAGGTACTCTTTATCCTGATGTCATAGAGTCATCCTCAAATATGGGTAAAAAATCAGTAACTATTAAATCTCATCACAATGTAGGAGGCCTTCCAAAAAATATTAAATTTAAACTTTTAGAACCATTAAGAGAATTATTCAAAGATGAAGTACGTAAACTTGGTAAAGAGTTAAATATACCGAATGAGTTAGTTAATAGACATCCATTTCCTGGACCTGGATTAGGAATAAGAATTTTAGGTGAAATAACCAAAAAAAACGTCGAAATTCTTAGAAAAGCAGATGAAATTTTCATTAAAAAAATTAAGGAGAGAGGATTGTATGATAAAATTTGGCAAGCTTTCTGCGTTTTACTTCCAGTAAAAACTGTCGGAGTAATGGGAGATAATAGAACTTATGAAAGAATTTGTGTTTTAAGAGCTGTAACATCAGTTGACGGTATGACTGCTGAATCCTTTAAGTTCCCTGAAAAGTTTTTGGAATCATGCGCTAATGAAATTGTTAACAATGTGAAAGGTATAAATAGAGTTTGTTATGACTTAACTTCAAAACCACCTGGTACAATAGAATATGAGTAAAAATTTTAATTTATTTTTTAAAACTCCTGGCAAATTTTCCATTTTAATGGATTTCCATTTCCAAAAAAATTAATTCCATATTTATAATTTTCTTCCTCATTTAATTTATATTCTTCATTTGATTTATATAAAGCAATATTTCCTGCAATAGTTCTTCTTTCTCCATCACACATAAAAGGATTAACATAATGATTTAACCAATTAGGGAAAATAAGGAAATGACCAACTTTTGGGTAGTATATTTTTGGATTTCTAGGTAAAAAGTCAAAAATTCCACCGCTGGTATTTCCTATAAAAGTAGTACACCCATTTTCCATTCCAGAGGCAGAGTATAAATTACTAGCTCTTTTATTTCTCATATTTTCAGGAACTTTAGTCCAAACAATAAATGATAATCCTACAGAACCTGCAACATGGTTATGAATTGGATTGTAATCTCCCGCAAATTGATGAACTGACCAAAGGCCTATGCACTTAGCAGCTTTATATATATTTTCAGTATTAATTGTTGTAAAATATTCGTTAACATATTTTTCTGCCATGATTTCAGCTAATTTATGTACTTTGTCAAAAAGTTTAATTTCTCTCTCCAGTGAAAGTTGTTCACCTTTAACAATTTGACCAACTAATTTATTTGAGGCCGAAATTTTGTGTTTACTTAACAATAACTCATCAATTTTTTCATTTAATGAATTAATAAAAAGCTCATCTATCTGAGATTCCATTATAATAAAATCAATCGAGGATGAACATTTAGGATCTGTGTACATCCTTATTAATGTGCAACTATCATACCAATCGAATTAGGATTTATTAAGAATTAACTTTTGAATTGCTTTCAGAGATTCTGATTATTTTAGAGGCTATTAAACACAAAATTAAAAAATAACTTCCTTGCCACCATGCCTGCCAGTACGAAAAATTAACTAGTGAGGCTCCCCAATAATAACCGTTAAAAAAAATTAAAAAATTTTTATCCAAATAGTTTGCCTTTATAAAAATTCTATAATTTAACAAAATAATAAAAATAATAAAAGAAAAGGTACCCAGCAAACCTGTTTCTAACAATAATTCTATAAAAAAGTTGTGAGGATGACTTGGAATAAACTTCATTGTTCCAGTATGTTCTGATCCGATTACTTTTTGTCCATCCTCAATGAAATTTGAAGTATCAGGCCCATAACCTAAAAAAGGTTTTTGAATAAATTTAGATAAACTAAATCCCCAAATAAATTGTCTGTGCGCATCTAGAATAGATATTGGTATAGTAAAATTTTGTTTTTTTACTGAATTAATATCAAATTCCTGAGGCAATTGCTTTGCAAAAAAAACCGCAAAAATAGATAAAAAAATAGTAATTCCTAAAATCTTTGCTTTATTAACATAAAATTTTTGGCTAATTCTAAAAATTATAATTAGAAGTATACCAACTAAAAAACCAAGAATCGGTGCATTTGAATTACTTAGGTAAAGAGAAGGAAGAAGAAAGAGAACTGGTATAAAAAAAAACTTTGATTTTTTGAAGAAAAATAAAAGTATAATCAAAATTGAGATTATATTTAGAACACCTTTATACCTTCTTATTTCAGCACCCTGATGAAAATCACCAGTTAGTATTCCACTTTGGTAAACATCGTAAAAAAAGATAATTACAATATTAATTAAGGTACTAATAATAAAACAATTCAAAATTTTTTTGTAAGATTCGTCATCTTTAATTAACAAAAAAAATAAATTTAAACTAATAATAATAAAAACAATAAAATAGAGAACAACCAAGATTGATCTCTCCGGTTTTATTGAAAAATAAGAAGATATTAGAAAAAAAATTATTGTAATGAAAAAAAATAAATCAACATTTTTGTTCTCAAATTTAAATTTAAATTTAAAATTTAAATTTTTTTTTTTCAATAAAAACAAAGGGACAAGACCTAATAATAAAGCAAAGCCAAAAGCTATTTTATTATAAAGCAGAAATGTATAAGAAAAACCAATTAAAAAATATGTGATTGATAGAGCTCTTTTCATCATTATAAAATATCAGACATTAGAAAATAAAATACGAGCCAACCTAACAAAATTGAAATTATAATAAAAAGAAAAATATTGAATGATATTTTTAATTTTTCAAAAAAAAAATCTTTATTAAATTTATAAGTTAGGAATTGAAAGATTTGGAATATTTTTCTTACAAAAAAAAGCAGGAGGGCTCCTACACAAAAGTAAATAAAAAATTTTAAAATGTCGAAGTAAAATCCGAGTTGATCTTTAATTGAAATTAGAGATTCAAACATTAAACTATTCGCTAACTTGTTTTTCGCAAGCTGAACATATTTGATAATCTATGCTATTTTTTGGGTAAATAGAACCAATCTCAGATGAAAAAACCCAAAAGACTGAGCCACACTTTTGACACTCAATCCAAATTTTTTCCATGCTTTATTTAGATTTAAGCTTTCCAAGTACATTTGAAAAAACAGCCTGTAAATCCTCTTTTTTTACTTTTTTTGGATCAACCTTAATGTTTTTTTTTTTAGCCATTTAATTCCCCTTACTATAAACAATTAATTAAGTTATTATTCTAACAACTTAGGCGCAGAAATGAAACAAATTATTGAAAAAATCAGTTTTAATACAAAAGAAAATCAAATATTAGAAATTACAGAAAACGTAAGAAATCTTATTGATAAGTTTACTCTTCATAATGGTTTAATAAATCTTTCAATACTCCATACTAGTTGTTCATTAATGGTTCAAGAGAATGCTGATAATAGCGTTCTAATTGACATTAAAAATTATTTAAGTGAAATTGCTCCTGAAAATAAATATTATGTTCATAATACTGAGGGAGCTGATGATATGCCAGCACACTTGAAAACTTTGTTAACTCAAACTAATTTAACGTTAAGTCTAAAAAATAAAAAATTGATTTTAGGCACATGGCAAGGCATATTTTTAATTGAACACAGAAGACAAAATAAAATCAGAAATATAATGTTTCACTTTATCGGAGAATAGAATGGTTTTACTTTCATCGCCAATTTGTGAATTGGGTAAAAAAATGCCGGAATTTAATTTAAGGGATTTAGATAATAAATTTTTTAATAGTAAAAAACTAGACAACTACAATGCTATATTGATCTTTTTTATTTGCAATCACTGCCCTTATGTAAAAGCTATTATTAAAAAATTAGTTTCAACTTCTAATGAACTACAAAACTATAATGTAATTTCAATTGCTATTATGCCCAATGATACAATTAAATATCCAGAAGATAATTTTGAAAATATGAAGCAATTTTCTGAATTACATAATTTCTCTTTTCCATATTTACTAGATGATCAGCAAAAAGTTGCAAAAAAGTTTAAAGCAGTATGTACACCAGACTTTTTTGGATTTAACAAAAATAAAGAGTTACAATATAGGGGCAGATTTTTTGAGATGAAGAATTTGGAAATTATCAATAATAAAAATTATTTATTGGAAGCAATGCAACTAATAGTTAAAACTGGTAACGGTCCAGATAAACAATTTCCAAGTGCGGGATGTTCAATAAAATGGAAATCTTAAGGTAAAAACCTATTTAAAGCATAATCAAAGTAAGAAAAAAATGCTTAATGTTACTTTTTTAAGACACGCGAAATCAAATTTGATTGATTATAATGGGAACGATTTTATGAAAGATATATCTGAGATTGGTATTAAAAAAACAAAAAAAATAGGTAATTTCTTAAAAAATGAAAATATTTTTTTTGATGAGGTTTTATGTTCTCCATCACTTAGAACAAAAAGAACCTTAGATGTAATAGCTACTTTCTTTCCTAATAAACCAAAAATTAAATACATTGAAGATTTATATTATAAATCAGGAAAAAATCTATTTGATATACTGATGCTTAGTGCAGAAAAAAAAAGATGTTTAGTGGTTTCACATGAACCACTTCTATCATCTTCAATAGAATCTTTTCTTAATAACTATCAAAATTTGGATTTTTTAAAAGCAACAAAAAAATATTCAACATCTGCTTTATTTAATGTAAGTTTTGATTGTAAAAAATGGTTTGAAATTAAAAAGGATATTGCAACAATAAATTTTTTTAAAAGACCTAGTGATTTAAATTTATAAAGTAGCCAGGTAGGCTTCAGCACACTTTTTACTATTAGCAATCTTTGATAGTGATTCTGAATTTTTACTTTTAAATTCTGAAATAATCACTTCATTCTGCGAAATTAGTTTTAATACAGAGTTTTTATGAACATTAGAAAGCTCAAAATTTTTCTCTTGCATATCGCTAATTATTTTTTTTCTCATTTTGTCAAGATGAGAAATTTTTTCATAATCGTTTTGAGAGATAAGTAAAGAAATCTGATTAGAAATTCTTTCAAGTTTATCAAGTTGAGATTTTGTTGAAAGGTTTTGGTTATCGAGCATCTGTTTTCACCATATTAGTACTAAAAATATCATCTAATGCATTTATAGCCTTTTGAGTACCTTCAACGACTTGTTCTTTAAAACATTTAATTAGTTGTTTCCTACAAAATTCATATATTTGAAATAATTTTATAGCCAATTTTTCACCTTTTTCAAAATCAAGAGTTGTTTGAAGGGTATAAATAATGACTAAAGATCTACTGAAATACTTTGATCTTACGAACCTTTCATTATCTTTACCTGTAGAAATAATTACTTTATTCATTGAATTTTGTAATTCTTTTACCATAGTTCTAACAATTGAAATTGGATCTTGTACCTTTAATGATGATTTCTCAGTTGATGAGTAAAACTTTTTAGCTTTATTTAATCTTCCTGACATGATATGTTTTTTTCTATGGTTTACCCTGTAAATAATATTCAAAACCCAGAATTATCTAACTTAACAACTGAGTTTGAAAATGGTACTGCAATTGGTATGCCACCAATTCATTTTCATAACCGAAAAAATCCACCTATTTCAAATATAAATAATGTAAACGTATATAACCCTGATTATAACTCTGTGAGAAGGTATAGCGGTAAACAATCGCCTTCCAACGGTTCCTTGACTGAGGCCTTTTTAAAGGCCAGAATCTCATTTAACCCAGTCTATATGCATAACGAGGCATCTTTGAAGTATCAAATGATTTCGAGGATTTTTATCTCAAGTGATGATTTAAAAAATAATTTGTCTATGGTCGCCTAATCTTTGTGTTCTAATTCCTTCTCTTCTTTTGAAATCTTTAAGAAAATTTGAAATAAATCACCCTCAGTAATTATTCCATTAATTTTATTTTGTTTATTAACCACAGGTATAGATTCTCCAACAAAATCTTTTGCCTTTTCTATTGATTCAAAAACATTTGTTTCAGAATAAAGTTTTAAATATTTAAAAGGGTGAATGTCTGAGACTTTTTTTGTCTTATTTTTTTGACTTATTAATTGATGTAACTCAAATTTATTTAAAAGAGTATTTTTGTCATTAATTAAATAACTCTCACTTTTTTTAAATTTGATCATTTCGGAGATTGATTTTTCAATTGTGTAGTTTGGTTTTAGAATACAATAATCTTTGTGACTAATTTCTGAAACTGGTATTTGTTGTAATTTAATATTTTCTCTGCCTATTTTTAAATCAATCTTTTTGTTCAAAAGTACTTTGTCAAAAACTGATTGACCGATTACTTTATATGAAATCAAAGATGCAAAAACAATACTTACCCCAGCAACTAATGTTGCTTGGTAATCTGAGGTAAGTTCAAGAATAATCATCATGTTGGCGACAGGTCCACCAATGACGCAACTTGCAAAGGCAGACATTGAGGCAATTGTAAGTAAATTTAAATCTAATGTTGACGATATGTTTTGAAATATAAAACCTAAAATAACCCCTACACTTGCTCCCAAAAATAAAGCTGGAGCAAAAACTCCACCAATTAAACCCATTCGTAAACAAAAAATTGTTAGTAAAAGTTTAAAAACTAAAAAATAAATAGCATAAATGAACTCAACTTTTCCTAAAATCATTGATTGAATTGCACCTGTTCCTAATCCAATAACCTCAGGTAAAAAAATTGACATAACGCCACAAACCAAACCAGCTATCGCTGGTTGTAGCACTGGATTAATTTTAGAAATATTTGGAAAATATTTTGAATGAGTCAATCCATTCATATAAATTATTGAGATAAAACCACATACTATTCCTGCTATAATAAAAAATGGAAAATCATACAGTGAATTGATTTCTCCAACAGAGCCTAAAAAAATTGGATCTAAGCCAAAAATATTTTTTGTAAAAAGATAAGACACTACCGATGCTACTAATATTGGTGCAAAAGATGCTAGTGATTGATGCCTTAAAATCACCTCTCTGGCAAAGATTAATCCAGCTAATGGAGCACCAAAACCTGATGAAATTGCTGATGCAACTCCTGCCCCAATTAAAATTTCATAGGATGCTTTATTCCTGAATAAATCATTAATTTCAGCTCCAATTGTTGCACCAAAATGTACAAGAGGACCGTATTGACCAACAGATCCACCTGCCGAAATAGATAATATTGAGGAAAAAGATGTTAGAAAACCAGATTTTATATCTAATGGATTTTTTTCAGAATGTGCTGCTAAAATGACATCTGGAGGACCATGCCAGCGACTATCAGATGCATATTTTCTTATAAAACCAACAATTAGTCCTGCTAGAAAGGGTAATACAAAAATGAAAATTATAAATTCTGGGGTATTGGTTAATAGATCTTGAAAGCTATTAAAACTTCTTTCTGGATTTCTAAAGAAATGAGTTAAAAACTTAACTAAACTTATGAATCCATAAACACTTATTGACGTTACTACCCCAATTAGTGAGCCAAGCACCAAAGTAGTTAATATAGATAAAAACATATCTTGCCTGTTAAATTATAGCTTTAACAGACAAGAATACTATTAAAAAAATTGATTATTGAGTTCTTTCTTTTTTAGGAATTGCATCCCAAGCTTCTTTCAAGCCTGTTGCAATTTTAAAAGCAGGTTGGACGAAATTCATGCACTCATTATCTTGGATTCTCTTACTCATATATCTTATGTATCTGTAAAGCCAATTTAAATCCTCACCAATTTTTCCTCCATTATCCAAATCTAAACAAGTTTGAAGGGTAAAAGCTATTTTTGATATTTTTTCGGCTTTTTCTTTAGATGCGTTTGTAACTGCAAGATCTTTAAATAAAATTCCTTTTAGTTCTTCGATCTCTTTGACTAAGCCTTCATACATCCTGCTTATAATTTCGTGTTGTGAGAGCTTATCCTTAATTATTGTATCATCTAAAAGATCTTTTTTTTTTGTTATTTTTTTTTCTTTTTCAACAATTTCAGTATAATTTTCCATTTTACCACTAACCTTTCAATGTTTTATGTATTAATAAACGACAAATGAATAAATTGTTTAGGCTAAAAGTTTTAATTTTTCTAATTCCTCAGAATTTGCTGTTGCCACCATTGCCAAAGCATAGTTTCTAATCAAAGATTGTTTAGTGATTTTTGCTGTTTCTTCAGCAAAATCAGTGTCTTGAAGATTTGATGCTGCTTGAATTAAATGGGCTTTAGTGGTCGTAGCAACATTTTGGTATGCTTTCAAAGATACTAAACTTCCACTCAAGGCACCAAGTGATTGGGTAATTTCACCAATCGTTGTGGCCATAGAGGTATTTGCATTAGTGGCATCATTGATATTAGTTGCGCCGATTCCAGTTGTTGTTTGAATTGTTTGAGAATCACCCTCGTCATTAATACCAATTCCAAATGTTTTTGAAGATGTTGCTAGAATGTTTATTCCATTATATGTGAGTGAACTTACAATTGAATCAATAGTGTCACTGACATAAATTGCTTCTGAGTTTAAAGCGGCTGTATCTGATGTAGTATTAGTTGATAGGGTATCTGCTATTCCAATTTCTTTTAACCTTGTTGCTAAATTATTTAGTTCTAGAAGAGCAGATTCTGCTAATTGAAGCAAAGATATCCCTGAATCTGTGTTCGATTCTACTGCTTGAAAGCTTGCTGCTCTAGCATTTAATGTATTAGCAAGAGATTGAGATCCAGCATCATTACCTCCCATAACCTTTAAGCCAGTAGCAACCCTAGATATAGAATCATGAAGGGTTCGTGTTATTTTCTTAAGACTTGCTATAGGTATAGCACTATTAAAGGGTACCATTAAATTCGACAAAATATACTCCTAAGAGTTATAAACGACCAAAAAAAGAAATTATTTAATTGGCATAAAAATTGTAAGAAATATGGTTTAAATTAAGAGGTAAATAAATGAAAATTAGATCAGTAGATGCACTTGAAGAAGAATTAAAAATATCTTTAACTAATCCCCATACTTCAAATAACATGAAAAATGCCGTTTTAATGGCAGAAAAAATTCTAGAAGTTAAGAAAAACAGTAATTATGCATTATACACTATGGCACTTCATGAGGTTTGTGTAGCTAACAAAGTTGCACCTATGGCTGATTATTCAAAGGCAATAGAAAACTTTAAAAAAATCATCAAACTTGATCCAAAATTTATCGAAGCATATTTAATGCTTGCTAAAGTTTACAGAGAAACAGATAGACAAAAAGAATATGAACTTTTACTTGAAGCACATAAACAGTTTCCAGATCATTATTTGATTATGTTCGATTTAGCTAATTTAATGTGCTTTAAAACTGGAGAAAAGGAAAAAGGTTTAGAATTATTTGTGAAATGTGTTCAAAAGTTACCTCAGGTCGATACAGCATGGGCTGCACTTGGAAGTGCATATCTTTTAAATAGAAATTTAGAAATGGCACTGAAATGCTTTGAAACTTCGTTGGCCATCAACCCAGACAACCTTACATCTACGTTAGGAGTTGGTGTTTACAATTTTGAACATGCTAATTTTAAAAAGGCACGTGAATATTATGAAAAAAGTTTAATGATTAATAAGGATTCTTTTTGGGCTACATTTAATATTTCCTTATTAGACTTACTTGAGGATGATTATGAAAATGGATTAAGAGTCTATGAACAAAGAGATAAAGATCAATTTTTAAAAAAGTATGGTGGTTCTGAATATCCTGAAATTACTTTAGAAGAGGTTCAAAAAAACACCAATCAAAAAATAATTGTATTAAGAGAACAGGGGTTTGGAGATGATGTAATGTTTAGTAGATATCTAAAGCCATTTAAAAACTTGGGTTATGAGGTTCACTATGCTTGCCCTCCAGAGTTAATCGAGTTTTTCAAACTTTCGCCTGACTTAGACGGTATTAATGTATCAAGTCACATTGATCCTGATCATTTTCATTATAGAACTTTCTTAATGAGTCTTCCTTGGATTACTTCGAAATTTATTAAAAATAAAATCAATAAACCAATTAATATAGATTGGAAAAGATTCAATGACAAAAAAGTAAATATTTCATCTAGAATTAAATCTTTGTTAACCTCCAAAAAACTTAAGGTTGGTTTTGCGTGGAGTGGGAGACCAACTCATTTAAGAGATCAGGTTCGTACAATGGATATTAATCACTTTGATGATTTGTTCAAAATAAAGGGTGCCGACTTTTTCTCACTTCAAAAATTTAGTAAAAATGTAGATTTAAAACACATGAGTAAATTCAAAAACGTTTATAATTGTGAAAATGATTTAAAGGATTTTTTACACACAGCTTTCTTAATTAAAGAAATGGATGTCATCATGACAATAGATACTTCTTTAGTTCATCTAGCTGGAACACTTGGCAAAAAAACGTTTTTATTTCTTCCATTAGTTCCAGACTACAGGTGGGGTTTAAACAAAAAACAAGATTGGTATCCAACAGTCAATCTTTTAAGACAAGATAAGATTGACGATTGGTCGCAACCTATTAAAAGCGCCGTAAAGGCTTTAAAAAAATTAAGCAGCCGATGATATTTTTTCCCAACCTTTATTTATCTCGGCAGTTACTTTTTCAGCACTTGTTAAGTATGAGTAATCGTTATGGTCCATAACCCTAGCAACAGCAAATCGAATATGCTTATAAAGGTGATCAAGATTGGTAGCTACATTTCCACCGTTATCAAGATCAAGACTTTTTTGAAGTGCAATTGCAATTTTTGATATTCTTATGGCCTTAGCTTCAACTTTTTCAGCACCAACTTTCAATTTTTCAAAGTCCATGAGCTCTTTGATATCTTTATTCATTTCTTTTAAAAGTTCTTTGATTATTAAAATTGCACGTTTTTGTTTTTCACTAAGTATGATCAATTCTTTTGTTTTATCCATAACTCCATCCTTTTTATTTGTTACAAATATACCAACGACTGAGAAAAAAAAAGTTTAGAATTATGTATAAAATTTTAATAGCTCTATCTACCTTTAACCGAAAAAACATAACAAAGTTATGTTTAGAAAATCTTAAGACAATTGTAGATGAAGATGGAAATTCAAAGTTAGTAATATATGATGATGCTTCAACAAATTACGGAGAGGATTTTTTAAAACAATATTCACAAGATGTTCTAAGATTCAGTAGTTCTGGGGGTGTGGAAAGATCAAGAGCAAGATCTTTTAGAGATTTTATTTATATATATAAAGACTTTGATTTATTTTATATGACAGATAATGATACAATCCATGACCCCAAATTTTTAAATATTTTAAGGAATTTATACCAATCTTCATCAGAAAAATTTGATAAGAAACTCCCTATGGGTCTTTACAACAGCAAATTTCACAATGATCCAAAAAATGTTGTTTATGAAAATAATATCCTTTCATTAAGAAAAACATGTCCAGGTGTTAGTCAGTGCTTTGATCGCGATATGATTCAGACAATGCTGAAATTTATTGATGAAA
This sequence comes from Alphaproteobacteria bacterium, assembly GCA_002712255.1. GTDB lineage: Bacteria > Pseudomonadota > Alphaproteobacteria > Methylaequorales > Methylaequoraceae > MED-G10. The sequence continues at coordinate 2,516 of PATB01000035.1, read as the reverse complement.
ATCCGGTCTATGAAACACTTTATGGTTTTGATTATCATTGGCCTGCATCACTTAATGTTCCTTTTTTACAGACTCAGACATCATATTTGGAACATTTTGCTAGAGACAAAGAAGAAAAAGGACTGCATTCAACTTTTACGATTGATGATCCTAAGTCTGATTTTGAAAGAGACAGAGCAATTCTACCGACAGTGTACCTTAAAAAAATAAGAAATGAAATAATACAGAGAATTCTGTAATCTAATCCTTTTTACTTTCTAGCATTGCGGTAAGCATATTTCCGGTTTCTTGAAATTGTGCAACTGTTGATTCCATCGAAGAATACTGCAGAGCATATCTTTCTGTAAGCTTTTGAATTCTACCCTCAAGGGCCACTCTTTTTTCTGATACTGTTCTTAGAGTGTCATTAAGATTATTCATTCTAGTATCAATTATGCTATTAAACTTTAAGTATGTATCTAATTTGTCATTAAGAAGCGTAAGAAAACTTTTTCCATAAAAAATTGTACCTGATGTAACGCCACTACCATTTTTTACTTCAATTTTTAATCCATTGGGATTTCCAGAAGCAACAGAATAAACGTCTCCACTTTTAGTTGCAGATACTCCACCAATTGTGTGCGTGCTTCCGTTGGTGGCAAAAGCATAACTTCCAGGTTTTGTGTTCACAAAATCAAATGCCTTAATTGTAATATTAGAATTACTTGTGGCATAATTATTCGTGAAGAAAGCTCTGACTGTTTCAGGTTTTGATTTAAATTGTGTTTCTAGTTTTTTGGGATCAAATGATAATGAACCATCTCTTTGAGTTGACACGCCTAAAAATGAAAGATAGTAGGGGCCACCTTCATATCCAGTAATACCTGTAGATGACATTTCTCTTAATTCCCTCATTACTTCTCTTAATGTACTATCACCAATTAATGCACCATCATTTTCTGGATCAACTTGATCATTAGCGCCCATTGCTCCTAAACTTTGCATTACTTCATTGTATGTTGATACATAACCTTCAACTAATGTCGATACTGAAGTTAAGTCAACTTTACTAGAAACTCTAACGGCTGTTCCACTTGTTTTTTTTAGATCGAGTGTAAATCCGTCAAATAAGTCGTCTACCGAATTGGATGGACGCGTCATTGAAATTCCATCTACTGTAAAAGCTGAATTAATCCCAGCCACTCTTTGAGTAAGTTGTGCTCCATCTGTCGCATCATAGGCATATGTAGGAGATCCAGCGCTATCTGAGACTTTCATCTCATAATTTGCACCAGATTGACTTTTAAGCATTAGCATGTAGTTAGTACCATCATAGATTAATGATGCGTTTATATCTTTTTGCCCATCATTATCTGAGTCTGTAACAGCAGTATTTATTAGATCTCTTAGTTCAACTAAAGTCGTGGATGAAGATGCTGATACTTGAATTTGATCTTGTCCATTAGATGTAAAACTTTGTCCACCACCTGCAGTTGGATCTGCAGACCAGGTTCCAAAATTAATTGTTAAGGTTCTTGCACCTACAGTAGCCGTAGCAGAACTGTAAGATGGTCCTGTGAGACTATGACTAGAAGCAAGTGTTGATACTGTTAAACTAGAATTTATTTGCGCTCCTGCCTTTGATCCCGATGCTGTTAGTGTTGCAACTGTTGCATCAGAAGATTCTCCAACAAATCCATATTGTTGCTGGGATTGAATTTGATTAATGATATCTTTAAAATCTTGAAGGTTACTTTTTAAAACTGAAAATGCTGAAATTTGGTTTTTTGACCTTTCCTCAAGGTTATCTAAATTTTCTTTTGAGGCTACGGTATCGGCTTCTACTAAAGCTTCAATTAACGCTGTAGTGTCTAAGCCAGAGCCGACGCCAATTTTGGATAGAATTTCAGTTTTAGCCATATATTTTCCTACTTAAATATTAACGACTAGAACGAAACTTCATTTATCCTTGGAATAATACCAATACATTTTGCATCGTTCTAGATGCTTGTGCGATCATATTCATAGCTGACTGTTGAAGAATCTGAGATTTAGCTAATCTTGAAGATTCTTTGGCAAAATCAGCATCAAGTATTCTTGATTTAGAAGCTCTTTGACTTTGTGAAATTGTTGTTAAATTATCAATAACTACATTCATTCTACTCATTAAAGCTCCAAATTTTGCTCTTTCCATATGTACTCTGTCAAGAGCCCTATCAACAACTTTTAATGCATCGACAGCTCCAGCCATTGTTGTAACATTAATCGCTGAAATTTTGTTTAACGTCGAAGCAACGGCAGATGATTCAAAAGTACCGCCATTAGCAGTTTCTGGTACAATTGAAAATGACTGTGACGAGTGAAACGTAACAATTCCACTAGCTCTGAAACTATCAGAAACAGAGGTTGTATATGATGTATCATGAATTGCAACAGCTGTCCCTGCTGTAGCTTGTTTGTGATCAAATGCTGTTGCAGTAAATTTTGTAGTAGCTACATTTGTTGTTACATCGGCAAAATCAACATTTTCAATAACA
>PATB01000034.1 GCA_002712255.1 Alphaproteobacteria bacterium | reverse complement strand
TTAGACTTTTTTGTCCAGTCATCTCTTTTATCAGCAATTGAATTAAAAAAATTCTTTATATTTTGAATAGTTATTTTTTTATTATTCATATCCTCTATTTTGTAAAACTTTTTTTTAATAATATTTTTTTATAACATAAAATCTAAATACACATATTAATTATTAAGGAAAATCTTTTTTTATAAGTAATTATTTGATCAAAAACTTTGGTTTTTTTAATTAAACCAAAAAAAGGGAGTCAGTAGTCAAAATATTAATTTGTATTAGACTTATTTAAAATTATAAAGGTTACAATAATATTAGGAAAAACATTACTAGCAAATAAAATTAGATTCAAATAAATTAAAGTTTGAAATAATAATTGTTTAATTTAATTAATCATTCGTAGTTATCATTTAAATAAAAATATAAAATAGAATTTTATGAAACAAAAAATTTTTGAATTTATTACCTTATGTTTAGATAATTTTACGCAAAAAAAAAACATTACTTGCATTAAAAAGATTTTGGGTAAAAAAATTGACATTTTTTTTGATGTAGGCGCTCACAAATGTGAAACTATAAATCTATTTAACAAACATTTTAAAATAAAAAGAATCTTTGCATTTGAAGCTAATGCAGAATTGTTAAATAATAAAAGAAATTTTTCTAATACTACTTTTATTTACAAAGGCGTGGGAGAAAAAAAAGGTAGGAAAAAATTTTACAAGAGCAACTTTACAGCAATAAGCTCATTTAATAATTTCAATGAAAATTCAAATTATTCTAAACTTAAGAAAAAATTGATTAACATTATTTATTCATCAAAAAAAAACATAACTGAAAAAGAAGTTGATATCATTACACTTGAATTTTTTTGCAAAAAAAATGGAATACCAAAAATTGATTTATTAAAAATTGATACTGAAGGATATGAATTGAATGTTTTAAAGGGTCTCAAAGATTATTTAACAAAAGTTGATATTATTCTTTTTGAGCATCATTACGATAACTCCTTAAATAAAAACTATAAATTTTCTGATATTAATAATTTTTTAGTAAAAAATAATTTTGAAAAGATTTTGAAAAATAAAATGATGTTTAGAAAAATTTTTGAGTATGTTTACATTAATAAAAAATCTTAGTCTAAGTAAATTTTTAATTTTTCATTTCTTCTTTTACCATTTCTTTAACTAAATCATCAAAACTAATTTTAGGTTCCCAACCTAGCTTCTTTTTTGCTTTTGTTGCATCACCTATTAATAAATCAACTTCTGTAGGTCTAAAATACCTAGGATCAATTCTAATCAATGTTTCTCCATTCTTTTCATTTACTCCAGATTCTTTAAGTCCTTTACCTTTCCAAATAATTTTTATCCCCAATTGTAAAAATGTTTTTTCAACAAAGTGTCTTACCGTGAAAGTTTTTCCCGTTGCAAATACATAATCGTCAGGTAATTTTTGTTGTAACATTAACCACATTCCTTGTACATAATCTTTAGCATGTCCCCAATCTCTTGACGCATTTAAATTTCCTAGATAAAGGCATTTCTGGTTTTTTTTATAAATGCTTACGGCACTTTTTACTATTTTTCTAGTAACAAAAGTTTCACCTCTAATTGGGCTTTCATGATTGAATAATATACCGTTAGAAGCATGAATTTTATAAGCCTCTCTGTAATTAACTGTTATCCAGTATGCATACAACTTTGCTACTGCATATGGGCTTCTAGGATAAAACGGTGTGTTCTCACTCTGCGGGTTTTCTTGAATTTTTCCATATAATTCTGAAGTTGAAGCTTGATAATATTTTATTTTCTTTTCCATACCTAAAATTCTAATTGCTTCTAATATTCTCAAAGTACCAAGAGCGTCTGCATTTGCTGTATATTCTGCAGTTTCAAAACTTACCATTACATGACTTTGTGCCGCAAGATTGTATATTTCATTGGGTTTAATTTTTTGAATTAATCTAATCAAGTTTGTTGCATCTGTCATATCACCATAATGAAGGAAAAAATTTGTTTTATTCTCATGAGGATCTTCATATAAGTGATCGATTCTTCCTGTATTGAAAGATGAAGATCTTCTTTTAATTCCATGAACCTGATAACCTTTGGAAAGTAACAATTCAGCTAAATAAGCTCCATCTTGGCCGGTTACTCCGGTTATTAAAGCAATTTTTTTCATTATGTTACCTCCTAATTTTATCAAGATTATCCAAATACCACTTATAATATTTTTTCAATCCTATTTCTATAGTTGTCTTTGCAATCCAACCTAATTTATTAATTTTTTTTACGTTTAATAATTTTCTATATATACCGTCTGGTTTAGTCTTATCAAAAATTATTTTACCTTTATAGCTAGTTGTTTTTTTTATTAATTGTGCGAATTCTTTAATTGATATTTCTTTACCAGTCCCAACGTTTATTGGTTCGTTGGAATTATAACTCTCTGCTAAAAAAATACATGCCTCCGCCATATCATCTACAAACAGAAACTCTCTTAAAGGCTTACCGCTACCCCAAACTAAAACTGTTTTTTCTTGCTTTTCCTTTGCAAAATGAAAACGATCAATTAATGCAGCTGGTACATGGCTATTTTGTTTATGAAAATTATCACCAGGTCCGTAAAGATTTGATGGAAGAAGTGTAATAAAATTACATCCAAATTGTTTTCTATAGGCCTCACATATTTTCATCCCGGAAATTTTCGCAAGAGCATACCACTGATTAGTAGGTTCGAGTGAACCATTAAGAATTAAATCTTCTGTAATTGGGTTTTTAATATTTGTAGGATAAATACAAGAAGAGCCTAGGTATATTAATTTCTCAACTTTATTTAAGTATGAACTTCTAATTACATTTAAAGAAATTAAAAGATTATCCTCAATAAAATTCACAGGATATTTATCATTCGCAAGAATACCTCCAACTTTTGCGGCAGCAAGAAAGACAATGTCTGGTTTATTCTTTTCCATCCATGCCTCTACATCCTTTTGTCTTCTAAGATCAAGAGTTTTAGAGTCCAAAAGTTTAATATTATAATTTTTTTTTATAAGTTGTCTTAATATAGCTTGCCCAACCATTCCAGTTTTGCCAGCAATCCAAATTTTTTTATTTTTTAATTCAATCTTTTTTTTTAACTCTTCCATAAATATCATCGATTCTTACAATGTCTTTTTCAGATAATGTTTTACCAATTTGAATTTCAACTAATTCTAAAATTGAATTTGAGTTATTTGAAATTCTATGTTTTTGACCAATTTTTACATAAATTGACTCACTTTTTTTTAGTTGAATTTCTTTATCTTCTAAAAGTATTGTTGCTTCACCCTTAGTAACAACCCAATGTTCAGATCTTTTTCTATGATATTGTAAAGAAATCTTTGAACCTGGTTTAATTCTTAATATTTTTACTAAAAAACCATCTCCCTGTGTTATGTTTTCAAAGCTTCCCCAAGGCCTAAACTCAGTTGTATGTAAATCTAGTGTCTTGTTTTTTTTAATTTTAAGTTTTTTTAAAATATCCTTTACTTTCTCAGAATAGTCATTGTTAATAACTAAAAGAGCATCCTTTTCTCTTACAATAGAGATATCATTCAAGCCCATAATTACCGCAGTTGAACCATCATTAATCTTTACAGTCGAATTTTTTAAATCTTCAGTAAAAACATTTTTATCCAAAAGATTTCCATCCTTATTCTTTTTGAAAGCTTCCCAATATCCTGACCAAGAACCAACATCAAACCAATTATAATCTATAGGTGTTACAATAGCATTAGAGGTTTTTTCCATTAAAGCTTTATCAAATGGTTCATTTTTTATGGTATTGAACAAGCTTTTTGAAAAAATTGTAAATTCATAGTGATTACCTTTTTTTTCTAATAACTTTTCACAAGTTTTTAATGTTTCCTGTGAGTGCAAGTTCATTTCACGAATAAGGGTTTTTGTTGAAAACAGAAACATTCCTGCATTCCAATAAAAATTTTTATTAGCAAAAAATCTTTTAGCATTTTTTAAATCAGGTTTTTCAATAAATTTATCAACATGATGAATATACTTATTTATTTTTTTTCCAATTTTTATATATCCAAATGATGTACTTGGTGTTTTAGGTTTTACACCAAAAACATAAATAAAGTCTTTGTGAAAGTTTTGGGAAACTTTTTTTATGTGATCATTAAATTTCGACTTACTTTCAATTAAGTGGTCGGAGGGAACTACCAGAATTATTGCATCAGGGTCTTTTTGATGAATATGTAATGCACTTATTGTTATTGCAGCTGAAGTATTTTTGCTGACAGGTTCTAATAAAATTGCCTCTGGATTAATTTTTGTTTTTGCTATTGCATCATATATTAAAAACCTATGTTCAAAATTTCCAATAACTGTAATATTGTTAAAATTATTTGATTTAAATCTATCTACAGTCGAATTAAAAAAGGTTTGTTTTTCTGTTGTCGAAATAAACTGTTTTGGTAATTTTTCTCTAGACACTGGCCATAGCCGAGAACCAAAACCACCAGATAGAATTACAGGATAAATTTTTTGAGTCATGGGATTAGATTGATCAATTTCTATGTGTTTAAAACATAATTAACAGTTTTGTTAATGAGCTTAAATATTGAGTTTTATTTTACAATAACTTAACTTAAAAGTTAATTTACTAAATATATAATTTAAATTCTATAACTTCTTCTAATATATCTGATGAAAATTTAAATCATCAGATTTCTTGCTTTAATTAATCATTGCAAGGATCGTCATTTTTAATCCAATTTGAAAGAGATTTCTCATAGAAATTAAATTCAATGCCGTCATGATTAGTAATTGTAACATATTGGTTTTTTTTATTTATTTCAAAAAACTTTTCAACGCCAACTATAAAGGCTTTTACCAACTCTAATTTTTGCTTTTTAGTACGTCCTACCCTAATATCTAAATTCATTAAACAAACAAAATCATTTTTATCAGTCCTTCCAAGACTAATATTTTCTTTTTCGAACTCTCTAATAGTAACTGCAATATGGTCGGTACCTGTTTGCATTATTTTTGAAAATTTTTTTTCAACAAAAACTATGAATTCTTTTTTTTTTTCTTTTTGTAAGGTTTTATTTATTTCAAATTGAAGATGAGGCATTGTAGAAAGTTTTACGTTTTACCATGGTATGGAATCGTCTTCATGAAAAAGTCCTCCACTAGGACCGTCATCGTCTAATGTCGCTAAACGTAATGACGTTTTATAGCTATCTTCAACTTCAATTGGTGCTTTTGGACCACCTAGTTCAGTTTTTACCCAACCTGGATGACCAGAATTTACTTTTATATTTGTATCTTTTAATTCTATTGCCAAGTGAATTGTGTATGCATTTAGTGCAGTTTTTGAAGAATTGTATGCAAGCTCTTTCGCAGGGGAAATTGGAGAATCTTTGGCTGAGTGAAGTGTTAATGAACTTAAAATTGTTGATACATTGACAATTCTTCCAGCCTCAGATTTTTTTATTAATGGTAGTAATTTTTGTGTAAGAGAAATAACAGAGAAAAAGTTTGTTTGGAATGTATCCTTCATATCTTTATCACTTACCGTAGAGCTATTTGTAACAAATAAATTTCCTGTTAAGAGGACACCAGCATTATTTATTAAAATATCAAGTTTTTTATATTTTTCTAAAATATAATCATAAACTTTCTGAGGCGCGTCTAAATCAAATGCATCATACTGTATCAAATCAGCTTCAATACCATTTAAATGTAATTTATCAATTGCTTGTTTGCCTTTACTTAAATCTCTAGATCCTAGAATTACTTTAACACCCCTCTCAGCTAATTTTTTTGAAGTTTCAAAACCTATCCCTCTATTTGCTCCAGTTATAAATGCTACTTTTTCCATAATTACTCCATTAAGTTAAATTAGATAATATAATAGTTTAAATAATTAAAAATAAATAGCTAGACAATACATAATTTTTTCAACAAGCTCACAAAGTTTGATAATATTATCATTAAAATGTCAAAAAAAAAAATAATAGTATTTCAACATGTAGAACATGAGGATTTAGAAAATATTGAAGTTTTTTTTTCATCTAAAAAGTATGAATTCACAAAGATTAAATTTTTTAAAAATCAAAAAATTCCTCAGGATCTTGAAATATTTTCAATGATGATAGTTTTAGGTGGACCAATGGATACATGGATGGAGGAAAAATATCCCTGGTTAATCGAAGAAAAAAAATCAATCAAGAAATTTGTAGTTGATATGGAGAAACCTTTTTTAGGTATTTGTTTAGGTTCTCAATTATTGGGTGAAGTCTTAGGTGCAAAAATAATTAAATCTAAAGATTCAGAAATTGGCTTTTATAAAGTTAGATCTAACAAAATTTTAAATGAAGATAAAGTTTGTAACTATTTACCTAATATATTTGAAGTCTTCCAATGGCATAGTTATGAGGTAAAAAAAATTCATGATAAAAACTTTGCAATTCTAGCATCCTCTAAAAATACTGAAGTGCAATTATTTAGATATAAAAAACATGCGTATGGAATGCAATTTCATTTAGAAATAAAAAAAGATACGGTTGATAAATGGTGTAAGATAAATTCAAACAAGGAACATTTAAAAAAATTTATTGGAGTTCAAAATATTTCAAAATTTACTAAAATTTCAAAAAATAATATTCAAAATATAAATTTTTTATGTAAACATTTTATAAACAATTTTTCAAAAATAATTTGAAATTAAATTTTTCAATTAAACTCCAAGAGAATCCTTTGCTAACTGCAGTTCTTCAGTCTTTTCGATGTTATGCTCCTTACCAAATTCTAAAAGATTATTTGTTGATGAAAAGAAAAGAGGTATAGCTGTGAGTGCATCTTTTGCAGTAAAAAAAACACTTATACCTTGAAGAACTCCAATAGGATTAGCACCAATCCCTGATGCCATTGAAGCTGTTGAAATACTTGCTGTAGCCAGCATTGCTGTACCCGCTGTGTAATAAGAAATTCCTTTCGAAAAGGTTTGCTTTGCTTTTTGGTCTAAAATTATATTTTCTTTCATTTTTTTGTTAATTAACTCCTGTGATAATTTACATTGAACTAAAATTTTTTCTAAATCATCTTGACCAAGAGCAGACCCAGCCTCCAAGTTTTTAACATAAGATTTAGCAATTTGCGCTGCCTGATCCTCACCTAATGCCTCCAAAAAAAATGATTGTGATTTTGTTAGTTTTAAAATTGATTGTGCCATTAAGGGGTTTTCAAAAGGATTTCCTGTTTCTGTATCTTCTTCGTCAGTAACTAAAGGTGTTAACAAATTTCCCATTGGATTTGCCATAAGAAGCGCTTGCCCAGGACCTAATCTTTGCTGTTCATTATTGCATATATAGCTTTTTTTTGGGTCACCCATTGGTACTCTTTCTAACTCATAATATTGTTGTTTGGATTCATCAAATTTCAATTGACCGGTCTTAAATTTTCTTTCACAAAATAAACGTTGCTGAGGCTTAAATTCTGCAAATTTTGAATCCTCTATATTGTCTAGCTCACTCTCATCATTTTTCAAAGTTATAGATCCAAAACCCATTGATTTAGCAAATGAAGAACCTGAAGTTTTTACAGCTTTTTTATTATTACAAATAAACTGTTTATCACCTCCCCCCATCAATTTACTTCTGAGTTGAAAGTAAAGTTTTGATCTTTGATCAAATTTTAAATCACCACTTTTAAAAAGTTTTAAACATTTTTTTCTATCATCTTCATCTTCAATATAACTAAAATCTTGATCAACACTTTCATTTGCAAGTGAAGAATTTAGATTAAGAACAACGTTTAAAAAAAGTAATTTAAAAAAAAATATGCTCTTTACCATAATAATTAAGTACCAAGTGAATCTTTTGCTTTTTCAAGTTCTTCAATATTTTCAACATTATTTGTTTTTCCAAATGCATGTATATCACTGGTTGATGAAAAGAAAAGATTTAAAGCTTTAACTGAATCATATGCAGAAAATGCCAATCCAATTCCTCCAATTACTGCAGCAGCACCTGAACTATTAGTAACTGTTGAAACTTGACTCGCTACATTAAAGCCTCCAGCTATACATAATGCTGTACCACTTGCATAATGGGGAATACCTTTAGAAAATGTTTGCTTAGCTTTTGCATCTAAAACAAAACCTTCTTTCATTTTCTTATTAATAATGGTTTGCCATTCGTGACTTTTTTCAAGAATTTTTTCCATATCATCTTCACCAATTGCTGTTCCTTGATTTAAAGACATCGAATATTGCCTTACAGCTATGGCATGCTCTTCTTCATCTAAGGCTTCTAAAAAGAAACCTTGAGCTTGGGTAAGTTTAAATATGGCTTGCTTCATCGTTGGGCTTCCTAAAGAGAATGGCTGATTGGGTGTGGTACTTTGGTTATAATTTTGATTTGCGTTCTGATTACCTGCTATTGCTCCAGTAAATGCATTAAACATTGCTAAACCTTGACTACCATCATTATTACAAACGTATTTTTTTTGTGTTCCCTGTAATGGCAAACTTTCCATTTCATAGTAAAGATTAGTTGAGCTTTCTAACTTAATTTTTCCTCTTTTAAGTTTATCGTGGCAATATGCTCTTTGTTCTGGGTTTAAATTAGCAAATTTTCCACTTGAAGAGGAATTTAATCTTGAATTAGAATATCTTGAGTTATTATGGGAATTTAGCCTACTTGTTTTTTTAAATTTATTAGAAACATTATCAAGAGAGCCGCATGGACTTTCAACTCCAAGATTTTTTGTCCATTTATTTCTTTCCCGACATTTAAGAGTTTGTTCAACATATCTATTTTCTGCTTCTATTTCATGGTCGTATTTTACAGGGGCACAACCGTATAAATCTGAACAATGTGAAGGAAGCTCAGATTTATTTTCTACATTTGAAATAATTTCAGAATTATCACGATCAATTTTTTTTTTTTCTTGCACAATTTCATCAGTATTTTTATTAGATAATACCTGATTACTTACAGTAGCCCACTTTACCTCGTCAATAGTTTCTTCACAGGAAAAATTAGCAATCATTATATCATCAAATCTTCCGTCATATCCACGATCTCCAGTTTCTAAAGAATAGTGATTTAAAGATGTATTAAATTGTTTGCAATATTCTTCAAGTCTTCGTGAAACTTCAAAATTACTTACTACACATCTTTCGCTACAATCCGATATTTCCTGATAAGTAAATGATTTTTTTAATAATTGAAAAGAATTTGCATTATTATTTTTGACTTTTGTATTTTTATTTTCATAAATTTTTGAATCACTAATTTCACTGTTAATAATATCTTTATTTTTTTGAACATCATCTTTAGCAATTAAGCTACATGAAAAATCGACTAAGTAAGATATTTTTCCAGTCTGCTGTGTTTGTCCATTTATAGAAATTTCGTCTACACAGTTATCATAAAATGAAAAATCACCATTTAATCTTTCTTTGTAGCTAAAATTTTCTAGACCACCCATTCCTTTGTCTTTCAGACAAATTTCATTTAAGACTTTATTTAATTTAGACTGATCAATACTAAATTCATCTTCTTTACAAAAACCAATTTGGTTAGATTTTAACTCAACAAAACTATGTTCTTTAGAACCTAAATAACTTATTTTTGAGAAAAAATAAGTTAGGAAAAAAATACTTAAAAAAAAAAATTAGTTAACGACCTCTGCCCAATTCCCATCATCACCCCTACAAAATGATTTAGTTTTAACTACTGTCTTGCCGTCCTTATCAACTTTCTGTTTAATTTTTTTACATTTTTTTTGTTCTATTTCATATGATTGAGTAACTGAAACTTCACCACTGGTATTTGTATCAAGACTACTACTCCAATTTGAGGTTTCACCCATATCTTTATTTTCCAAGGCATCTTGAGTTACTTGACCAAATTCCATTTGCTCATCTTCACTTAGCATTTCTGCAATTTCACCGCCAATCAACCCACCTAATATTGTGCCTCCAGCTATAGCAAGAGCACCACCTATTCCTGAACCAAACTGATAGCCAACTAGAGCACCTATTCCAGCTCCAAGTATCTGACCAATTAATTTATTATTCTCCTCTGTAGTTTCGCAAGATGACAGTGTAAAAATTAAAATTATAGGTATTATAAATTTTTTAACCATATGTAATAATAACATAAAATTTCATTTTTTTCAATATTGTTCCTTTTTGCATAAGTAAGTTGCCCGACAACAGCCATCACAACTTACTTGATTTTTGGTAGAGATTTTATTTCTATTAATTAAACAGTATTCTGATGCCATATTATCAGCTGAATTACTTTTTGTAGGTTCATATTCTATTCTAACAGTGTCCCCATACGATTTAAGAATTCTAGTTTCAACATCACATGCTTTATCGTATTTAAGATTACCACCTGAACTATCAATGTTATTTGTTGCGCAACTGTAAAGAAAAATTAGAAAAGTAATTGATAGAGTTTTTAAGAAATTTTGTCTTATTTTTTTCATTTATTTATTATCTCCTCCAATTTATCGAATGTCACTTTATTTTTAAATAATGTCTCTCTTTTAATACCAACGATAACAAAATAATTATTTCCTATCTTTCCATTATCAACAATCTTAACTCCAATTAAGTTAACTTTTCTTTTGCTTTTGTATGCTAACCATTTTTTTTTTTTTTCAAATTCAGAAAAAGTTTGGGGCCAATCTACCGACTTTGATAAAAAATCAACCAAATTTTTAATTGCTTCTATTTTATTTTTTTCAATATCAATTGATTCAATAGAACTATATTTACTAAATGATCCAGAAAAAAAATAATCACCGCTTTCAACTAATTCATTAGTTTTAATTTGATTTTTAATTTTTTCATAATGAAAAGAAATATTGTTTGCATAAACGTTAGAAAAGAAAAAAAAAAATAAAAAAAATTTAAAAATCAGCTTCTTCACTCTGAATTTGAGTTCCTTGTTGGATTGGCTCAGTTTTTTTTATACTAGTCGTTCCCCTTTTTTTAATTTCCATGTTGTTTTTTGTTGCTTGATTCTGTGATCCAATAGACCATTTAGCTACAATATATTTTGCTATTAAATTTTTATTTGCCGGATGAATTACAGAGCCAGAGTCATGAATTTTTATACCTTTTATTTTGGCTGATTTACTTAAAGACTCAGTTTCTTGTTTAAATTTATCAATAATTTCATTTTCATTCTCGCCATTTTTATATTCATTAAAAATCTGTTCAACTGTTTTTTCTGTCTTTGACTGAATTTGAGCTCCAGCAAATCTCCTTATCATACCAAATGCATCTGTCTTAGCTTTTTCATATGCAATTTTCTCTGATTGTCCTGTTTCTGTTTTAGGAAGAGAAATAGATGTGGCAAGTATGTGATAATCTCCATTTTCATCTCTTTTTATTCTTGTTCCTACATTAGCTAAAATTTGTTTTGGTGTAAATTTTTCTGGAATAGCTCTACTTGGCTCACCTCTGAGAAAAGAAGATGTGGGTTTGATTAAAGACTTGGCTAAAAAGCCTTGTTCAGCTGTTCTAACAACTAGAATAGCCAATCTACATTGCTTTTCACCCTCATTACAATCTTCCCACACTTTGAAAGATTGTAACCCATTGATAGATATATTTGTTGATGTATTTATTGTTTTTGTAAAAACTTCAGATTGAGAAATATCATTAATTTCATCTAAAACATTTTCTTTATCTTCATCAACTATCTCATTCTCTTTTAATTTCTTTTCAATTTCAAGGTTAGCTAATTGAAAAAGCTTATCAAAAAAATTCTCTTCTATTTCCGTAGTTAATTCGTCTTCTTTGGTTATTGGATCTTTATTCTCTATGCCAAAACCCTCTCTCAATTTATAGCTAATTTTTTCTGAAATTTTATTGGATCTGAATTCACTATATGACTTTTGTGCATCTAATATTGCTGAATCAAATGCAATTCCTCTTGAACTTAAAAAATTTTTACTTGAGGGNGGTTCGTTAATTGTACTTGATCCACATATAACTAGAATTTTTTTATTACCCACACTAATAGGAACAAATTGTTCCCAACCCTTTTGGGTTACGTAATCATTACACTCATCTAATGGAGTCTTTTTTGAAGCTATTATGTCAGCAATTTCAGCATAAGGATCATTCTCTTCTGAAACTGCAAGTTTTGTAGTGAATAAAATTAACAGTATGACTAAAAAATTTACCATTCCTCTTCAACCTCTTCTTTTAATTTTTTTACGGTTTTTGGTTTTTTGACTTTTTGTTTTTCTACTTTTTTTTTAGGAGCTTTGAATGGTCTTACAATAAAATCATCTTGATTGTCAACAGCCTCTGACAAATCCAAAATACTTTCTAATATTTTAGCATCGGAGGTTTTAGATTTAACGTTATTTATTTGAATAACCGCTACTTCAATTTCTTCTCTACCTAAACTTTCTTTAGTATATGGGTCAATAAGTTTTTTTCCTAGTTGATAAACCTTAAAAAATTCTCCAGATTTAACAGTCTTTCCTCCCTGGCCTAGAACTACCTGTGAAGAGGATGCATTTACAATTCTTATAGGATATACAGAACCCAAAACAATTTCACCAATATCTATAGCTAATTTATCAGCAAGTTTTTCTATTGAAGTTCCAGTAGTTTTTTCATATGTATCAGCAAATTTAATCTGAGTAGTTGCAACATCAATAAGCCTAATTGTAATTCTAGCATTAGATGTTAAATATTTCTTTACAGTATCAGATACTTTACTTTTTTTTTCTGAAATAGAAGATGTTGCCTTTTCAATTCTACCTACAACAAGATAGTCTGTTCCCAACCTATTACCTAATTTTACAATTTCATCAACAGACATACTAGTTGATGCACCTCCGGCTATTAAATTCAATTCTTTAGTTTGTTCTGCCAAAAATGACCTATCAATCAAAGCAAAACGTCTTGTTTGAGTTAGATAATTTTCAAGTTGTGCGGTAATTGCTCCTTCAAATTTTGAAACCGTTTTATTTATTTTTACCGATTCCGCAGCTCGAAAAGGTACAACAGCAAGTCTAAGTCTGTCAGTCTGCTTTGATTTTTTAAATTTAGAAATATTAACAGAAAGTTTTACAATATGATTGTCACCATCAAGAGATTCAGATAAAATTTTCCAATTTTTTATCAAACCATTAGTTATTGTAGAAACTTCCTGGTTAAAAGCCTCACTACTTTTAACATCTTCGTCATTAACAACTTCCGTTAATTGCCTTTTGGTTTTAGATGCAATCTCTGCTCCATTCACTTGAGAAACTGCCTCAACAAGAGCAGAATCTATAGCGGCTTTTTTTGATGTTCCTAACCCCTCCACTTCAACGTTAACTACCTCAACTTTTGCAATTACAAAAAAAGGCAGTAATAAAAAAAGAAAAGTTCTAATCACCCATTGCATCTTTAGCCTCTTCAAGTGGTTTTGTGTCAATTTCATTTTTATTTGCAAAATCCATCATTGTTCCCGTAGAACTAGAAAAAAGAGATATCGCACTTGGTGTACTCTTTGCAATAAAAAATAAACTGCCAATCTTTGAGATTATAAAGGGATTAGGATTACTCCCAATTGAACTAACTGTCTGCTGTGCTTGAAAGCCTGTACTTACCAAACCTGAGACACCTTTCCCATAAGGAGGAAGTCCTTTTGCAAAAATAACTTTACTTTTAGCATCTAGAACCTTTTGTTCTAATATTTTTTTTTCAATTATCGCTTGAGACTTCTTTGTCTGAGCTAAAGCCTTTTCAAGATCATCCTTTCCAATTGCCTCACCCTTTTTTAAAGCCTCTACATACATCAAAGATGCAATTGCTGCCTCTTTTTCTCCTAAAGCTTCAAGAAATTTAGATTGTGCTTCTGTTAAGTTTAATAGTGCAGCTGACATTGATCTAACAAGCTGTGATTGTTTTCCTGTTAATGCATCAACATCAATACCACCTCCCCCAAGGCCACCAGGAAGACCTGGTAACTTGGGAACATCTATTCCTCCAAATGAATGCCCATTATGGGAAATTAAAGCAATTAGTACGACGAATATATACTTTAAATTTTTCATAATTTCTCCTTAATTCAATCCTTTTGCATTTAACTTATCAACTAGAGTTTTAGCAGTAACGCCTGCAGCATTTTTTAATGCACTTAAAGCTGCAGATTTTTCATTAGGTCCTAGTCCAAAAGCTTGAGTAGTAAATGAAGCGACAGTTTTTGGTCGTCTTTTTTCAAAACTCTGAACTCTAGCGGTAATATTTACTACAACTTTTGAATTACCCGAAGTAGAGTCAACAAATGCTTGGTCTGTATCTAATATTGTTGTTAAAAGATACTTAAACTCCGGTTCCTCTTCCCTAATCATTTTCATCATATCACTTACGGCCTTCTTTGTTGGTCTTGAAAGCCTATTATCTTTGATAAATTCATTTTCTAGTGTCAATCTCTCTGGTGCATCATAATCCGCAGAAAATTCATCATACTCTGTAACTTCAAACATAAAATCACCTAAAACATTATTCATATTATCTGCTATTACTTCAGGAGATATTGTATTTGAAGATTTTTTATAAATCAATTTATCGCTTTTTTGTGTACTTGATCCTCCAGTTTCTATTTTTGCAAAACTTTCTGCCTCTATTGAATCTGTTCCACCTTGCATTGATTCAGAAACAGACTTAGCTTCTTTTGCGGCAGCAATGTCAACTTTTTTTTCTTTAAAGGATCTTCTAGATTCAAGTTCACGAGTTATGAAAATTCCGACAATACCATTGTTTTCTCCTGAAGCACTTTGACCTGCTGCTGATAAGGTACTTAACTTATTATTTATTGCTGTGTCATTAATTTTTATTTTTATAATTGTTTTTAGAGTCTTAGTACCCTGATCAATAATATTTTCAACAACTTCACTAGAAATAATATATTCGTCGATATTTTGCTCTATATCTTCTTTAACAAGATTGTATTGTTTCATTTTTGAGGGATTAAACTTACTTACAAATGACTTCCAAGCTGATTTAATAGCTTTGTTTTTGGCTTCTTCTGTCTCTACATTTGTCGGGTCATCAGATTTCATCTGTATCGAACCAATCCCCTTTGTTGTAATCTCTGCTAAAACGGAATTAGTTAATAAAAAAAAACTTAAAATAAATGTTATAAATAAATTTCTTATCTGCATTTTTTAATTACCTCCTCAAAACTAGTAAGTTGTGTTCTAATATTCTTTGTTTTTGTTATTTCTTTAAGTTTTTCATCCCTTGCAGAAATTTGTTTGGCAAGTTTTGAAAATAAAGCATCTTGTGTTCTTTGGTACACATCCCATACATTTAGAATTTGAAAATTTTCAGATTTTGGAATTACTAATTCATTTTTAAAATTAAATTTTGAATCAAGGTAAGTTTTTCCAGAAAGTGGTTCTAAGACTTTTAATGTAATAAATGCTCCATAAATTTTAACATCATACTTTTCTTTTTCTACATTAACATTTTTAAACTGCCTTATCAGCATATCNACCACAAAGTCACTATCAGGTAATGTTAANTCATACTCAATTCCATCTGAAAACCTAGCAATCAAACCTTTTTTAAAATTTCCAATCTGACCTATTGTGAATGGAAGAATAGGAACATTTTGTTTACTAGAAATATGATATTCTAATTTCTGAGCAGATCTAACTTTAAGTAGATTTTTATTTTTTAGGTATTCAGGTATTTGACTTAAAACTGAACTATCCAGTTCAACATTTCTTAACTGTAGATGTAATGTACTACTATTCAAAATTTTTGCACTTTCAAGTTTTTTTACCCATTGAGTAAAAATTGAACCACCAAAGTTTAAGTCAAGATACATTTTTTGAAANACNTCAAAGTCATATCCTGAAGACGGAACTTCAGAAGTTATTGTTTCATTCTGNACTAGAACAGGAAAGTTTGTTATTACTTTTTTTTCATTAAAGTCAAATACTAGTATCTGAGCGAATATCTTGTAGGCGTTAGTGACTCCATCATTTGTTGAAAATCTCTCTACAACTTCATCTGTTAAAGCAAATGAAATTGCCATCGCCTCACCACTAGAAATTTGCCCAAGGTCATATAATAAGTTTATGTCATTCCTTTCAAGTTTCTTTAATGCATTATCAAGAGGATTCTTAAATATAGTGTTATCCTTGTTAAATAAATTAACAGCAACTGGATATCTGAAATCTTGATCAGCATTTCCCATAAAAGAAAATCCAGCAAAATATAAATCTTTTGCTATTGCTACTGTAAAAAAACAAAAGTAAAAGAATATTGATGTTAAGCCAAAAAATTTTTTCATGGAATCTANTAATTTCCTAAAATAATTCTAAACATGTTATTATTATTAAAACAAATATTTTTTTATTTTATGAGATATAAGTATTTTTTAATTATAGCTTGTTTTTTAAGTTTTCTATTTAGTGAATCTACAGCAGAGGAAAATGACCTATGCACACGAATCATTAAAAAAACAGAGATTGATTTAAANATTCCAGAAAATTTGCTCTTATCAATTGCACTTACTGAATCAGGTAGAAAAATTGGAAAAAATTTTTTCCCATGGCCATGGTCAATTAATGTTAAAGGTAAAGGNTATTTTTTAAAAAATAAACAAGAACTAATTTCTCATGCAAGAGCAAATCTAAAAAAGAAAATTAAGAATTTTGATTTAGGTTGTATGCAGATAAATTATTATTATCACGGTCATAAATTTAAAAATATTGCTGAAATGGTTGAACCAGAATCTAATGTTCTATGGGCAGGAAAATTTCTTATAAGTTTAAAGAACAGTCATAAAACATGGAATGAGGCTATTTCAAGGTATCATTCAAACACAAAATGGAGAAAAAGACAGTATCTTGCAAAAGTAATGAATAATTGGACATTTGTTGGAAAAATTAAAGATTTAGCTCTCCAGTCATCACCCAGGAAAAATAATAAAGAAAATAAAAAAAATTCAAATTTATCAAAAACAAAAGAAGATCAAAAAATTAAATTAACAGAGCAAACACAACCTAATGAATCAAAAAAAATATTTGAAGAAATTGAAGATGGAAGAAAAAGGGTGAAAAATGAAAATAGAATATCAAAAAATAATTTTTACAGTAGATTTATAGAAGAAAATAATCTTGGAAAAAAATTTAAAAATATAATGGAAAAAGAGGGTTTTGATAAAATTATAATAGAGATATCAGACCTATTACCAGAAAATATTGATAATGTTCAAGTAATTAACGAATTTAAATACTTAGAAAAAAGTTTAATTAAGGATAATTTAGAAAGAATAGATGATTACAAAAAAAAAAATAAGTATTGATTTTCAGATTTAAAAAAAAGATGATGATATTATGAAAAAATTAATTTTGATTTTTGTTTTGTTAGTCGCACCATCATTAAAGGTATCTGCTGATGAAATAATAAGCTCACACACTATGGGACACATATTAGGTGGAATTGGAAGTTTTTTCTTAGGACCATTGCCAGGTATTGGTTTGTCAGTATTACCTGAACTGCTTGATGGTGTTGGCGAAAGTAATTCTAACCTTGANTCTGATAATTCAAAAACAGTATTTTATGTTAATGAATATTCTAAAGAGTTTAAGATTGAACCTTCCAGAACCAATGAAGATAGTGATAAGATTACGAAGTATTCTAACACAGTAAAATTAACAAATTCTCTGGAATACTTTTAGCTTATATCTTTTTCAAAGAATAGTTTACTAATATATTTCTATTTAGAAATTTAGTTTTGATATTTTTCGATATCCAAACCTATAATGATTAAATCCTCTATAACTTACGTCGAAATTTATTGGCCTTTTCCTCATAAAAAATCCGAATACAAATTAAAGAAAAATTTATAACAGAAAAAAAAACTAAAGAAATAAAATCATTAAAAAATAAGCAAATTAATATTACTTCCCAAAAAACAACTAAATAATTTGGATGTCTTAAATATTTAAAAAGCCATGTTTTAATTAACGGTTTATTAATTACTAATATTCTTGTAGTCCAAAACTTTCCAAGATCAAAAATAATTTTATATCTTAATATTTGAACTATAAAAAAAAAGTATAAATATTCAATATTAACAGTTGTATTAAAAAAAGATTTTATAAAAAAAAATAAGGTAAAAATAATATGAAAAAAAACAATAAATTTATANTGAGACTTATAATATTCAATAGCACCTTCATTAACTAATCTTTTTGTATTTTTTTTGCTTAAAATAAGTTCAAAGAACCTACTAAGAACAACATAAATCATCAGATAAGTATCAATCATCCGAACGTAATTTTAAAGAAGTTAAACCGGCAGTAAACCCTGGTCCAAGAGCTCCCATCATAAATGTTCCACTATATTTTTTTTTTATTATCTCTATTAGTACAAGCAAAACTGAAACTGATGAAACATTACCAAATTTTGATAAAATTTTTTGTGACTCTTTAATAGTTTTGTCATTTTTAAAAATTTTCTTATAAGCCTCAATAATTCTCATTCCACCGGAATGAAGAATATAACCATCAAAATTTTTCCTCGAGAAATTTTTTAACACATTTGGTAATTCTTTAGTTATAAAATCTGGAATAATTTTATCAAAAACAACAGATAATCCATCTATTTCAACATTCCATCCCATCAAAGATAAAGTATTTTTCCATGTATATTCAATCGAATCTAAAACTTGACAATCTCCATTCTCTCCAACTAAATAAGATACGCAACCATCACCAAACAGAGCTGTGCTAACTATATTTTCTTTACTATAAATTTGAGGCCTGAATGTAAGACTACAAAGCTCAACATTACAAACTAAAACAGATTTTTTTAAGTTTTTAAAAATTTCTACAGCTCTATTCAGTCCCAAAACTCCACCAGCACAACCATATCCAAAAATGGGTAAACGTAAAATTTCATTTTTAAAGTTAAATAAATTAA